>JBFHQK010000017.1:0-20177 GCA_041592255.1 Fontimonas sp. | reverse complement strand
CCCGGCGTGCCGCCGACGCGGAGATTCCGAACAAGGATCTCGGTCGTGCGGTGACGCCCAGCACCCTCCGCCGCCGGCCGGCGGCGCCCAAGCGCCCGCGGGATTGATACGCCGTTCCACGCTGCTTTTCGGTTCAGATCATGACTGCCGCACGTAGCAAACTCGGAGAAGGCCGACGCTGGGTGATCAAGGTCGGCAGCTCGCTTGTCACCGCCAAGGGTGCCGGACTCGACCAGTCCGCGATCGCGGACTGGTGTGCGCAGATTGCGCAGCTGCGGCAAGCGGGGGTGCAGGTGGTGCTGGTGTCCTCGGGCGCGGTAGCCGAGGGCATGGCGCGGCTGGGCATGAAGAAGCGCCCGGCGGTGCTGCATGAGCTGCAGGCCGCCGCGGCGGTGGGCCAGATGGGGCTGGTGCGCGCGTATGAGGCCGAGTTCAAGCAGCATGGCATCAAGGCGGCGCAAGTCCTTCTGACACATGAGGATGTCTCGAACCGCGGGCGCTATCTGAACGCCCAGGGCACGCTCAAGACCCTGCTTGAGCTGGGCGCGGTGCCGGTGGTCAACGAAAACGACACGGTGGCCACCGACGAGATCCGGCTCGGCGACAACGACACCCTCGGCGCGCTGACGGCCAATCTGATTCAGGCCGAGCTGCTGGTCATCCTGACCGATCAGGAAGGCTTGTTTGATGCCGATCCGCGCGTGCACCCCGCCGCCGAGCTGGTCAGCGAGGCCGAGCTGTCGGACAGCCGGCTGATGGCGATGGCCGGCGCCAGCAAGGGTGAACTCGGGCGCGGCGGGATGCGCACCAAGCTCACCGCCGCCTACACCGCGGCGCGCTCGGGCGCGGCCACGGTGATCGCGCATGGCCGCAAGCCGGACGTGCTCGCGCGCATTCGCGCCGGCGAGGCGATCGGCACGCTGCTCAAGCCGGCGCAGGGCGTGATGGCGGCGCGCAAGCGCTGGATCGCCGGTCAGCTGCAGGTGCGCGGACGCCTGCTGCTGGACGAAGGCGCGGCGCGCGTGCTGCGCGAGCGCGGCCGCAGCCTGCTGCCGGTCGGCGTGCGCGGCGTCGAGGGCGAATTCGGGCGCGGGGATCTGGTGGCCTGCATCGATACCGACGGCCGCGAGATTGCGCGCGGCCTGTGCAACTACGACGCCGACGATGCGCGGCGCATCGCCGGGGCGCGCAGCGAGGATATCGCCAAGCGGCTCAACGGACCCGGCGAGCCGGAGATGATCCACCGCGACAATCTGGTTGTCGCCAGCTGAGCGGCGGCGCACCGCGCAACAAAAAAGGGGCCTTGCGGCCCCTTTTTTGTTTTTCAGCACTCCGGTTCAGAAGCGCTGCACGAAGCGTGCATACGGCATGCGGCCGACCGGGCTGTAGACGCTCTGGTCGTAGTACGGGCTCGTCAGGTTGTAGTTGATCGACGCGCCCTCGTCGAAGATGTCGCGAATGCCCAGCGCGATCGAGCCGTTCCACGGCATCTCGAACAGCACCTGGATGTCGTGCACCGTGTTGGCCTTGACGCTGCCCGAGCGGCGCAGTGCCAGCGGGTTGGGATCGCCCGGATCCGTGGCTGCGGCGGTCGACGGGATGTACGCGGTATTCCAGGTGGCGGTGAACGCGCCGATGTTCCAGGGCAGCGACAGCGTGGCGCGGTAGTCCGGTGTGCCGGGGTCGCCGACGATGTCGCGCGCCGGCAGCACGCCGTCGTCAATCGTGTAGCCCAGCACATAGCTCAGCTGCAGCGACGGCCGCAGCTGGCCCCAGCCGGCGAAGTCAAACCGGGTGTTAAGGCCAAAATCCAGGCCGTCGGTGCTGATTTCGGCGATGTTGTCGGTGGTGGTGCCGACCTCGGCGATGCTGCCGCTGGCGCGCCGTTCGATGTAGGTGCCATCCGGCAGCGGCGTGCCCAGCAGTTCGCGGAAGATCAGGCTCTGCACCGAGTAGGTGGTCAGCGAGTCCTGGATCGTGATGTTGTAGTAATCCAGCGTGAAGTCGATCCAGTCGCGGGGCTGCATCGCAATGCCGACGCCGAACTGGGTCGATTTCTCCGGCTGCAGATCCGGATTGGCGCGGATGAAGGTGTCGTACTGGCGTTCCGCGCACTGCGCGTCGGGGACATCGGCGGCGCGGCAGGTCACCAGGTCGCGCGCGCTTTCGGCGCTGAATGCGTCCTTGGCGTTGAGTTCGCTCAGCAGCGGGGCGCGGAAACCGCGGCCGGCCGAGCCGCGCACCGTCAGATTGTCCAGCGCCTGCCAGCGCGCCGAGATCTTCGGGCTGAAGGCGCCGCCGGCGGCGTCGGAGTAATGGTCGTAGCGCGCGGCGACATCGGCTTCGATGGTGGCCGTGACCGGCAGCACGATCTCGCCGAACACCGCGTACGCGTTGCGCTTGCCATCGGAGGAGTTGCCCGACGAGCCGCCGACCGTGCCGGCTTCCGACTGACTGTCATAGCGGTCGAAGAAGCGCTCCTTGCGGTATTCCGCGCCCCAGGCGCTGTCCACCGTGCCGGCCGGCAGCGTGAACAGCGGCACGCGCACCGTCGAGAACAGCTCGCGATACTCGGTCAGACCGTCGCGGGTGGTGGTGACGACCATCGACGGCAGCGTCGTGGTGTCGTCGCTGGCCACCGGCTGGGCGAGATTGAACGGGTTGTAGGCGCCCGATGCCACGGCTTCGCGTGCGACCGAGCGCAGCAGGTAGCCGCTGCCGAGTTCGGTGAAGGTGAAGCGGCTGATGCGTGCGCCGGCTTCGATGTCCCAGTTGCCGAAGTTGTACTTGAGCACCGGCAGCACGCTCAGCACGCCCGAGCGGTTGCGGTTGTCGCGGGTGCCCAGCGGCAGGAAGCGGTGCAGGATGTAGATGTCTTCGTTGTAGGGGTTGTTGTTGGTCGAGCTCGGATCGTCCGGATCGCGCGTGTCGGCCGGCATGAAGATCAGGTCCGGCGCGGGCGCAAAGCGACCGAAGCTCTCCGACTGCGCATAGCTGGCGGTGATCTCGAAGCTCAGGTCGTAGTCGATGTCGTAGGCGTACTTCACGAACAGCGAGGACGTCGTGACGTCGGTGGTGTCGGCGGCGTACTGGGTGAAATCAAACCCGCAGCCCGGGGAGCCGTCGGCGTCGGTCAGCGCGTGAATGTCGTCGCGCAGCGCATAGAAGCCCAGGCTTTCGACGCAGCCCGCGGCCGGCGTGGCGAAGGTATGGCTGAAATCGGCGTTGAATACCGTATTGCCGTAGAGACTGATGCCAGTGGTGCCCGACAGATCGTAGCTGCCGGCGCTGTTGCGCGTGCCGGGGCTGCCGCGCGAATAGTCACGATCGCGCAGGAAGATGGGTTCGGAGCTGGTGTACGCGGCGCCGAACAGCATGCGGCTGTCGCCGGTGGAGGTGCCGGCGACGATCGACGCGCTTTCCTCGTTGCCGCCCTTGTTGTCGGGGCGGCCGAAGCCCGCCGAGATCTCGACGCCGGAGTAGTCCTTGCGCAGGATCACGTTGATCACGCCGCCGATCGCGTCGGAGCCGTAGACCGCCGAGGCGCCGTCGGAGAGGACTTCGATACGTTCCACTGCCGCCAGCGGGATCGTGTTCAGGTCGACGCCCGAGCCCTGCAGCGACGGCGAGGTGGCGACGCGGCGGCCATCCACCAGTACCAGGGTGCGGTTGGAGCCGAGGCCGCGCAGCGAGGCCACCGACTGGCCCTGGCCGCTGCTGCCGGAAATTGAGGTGTACGAGCCGAAGCTGTTGAACGTCGACGAGCGCAGCGCGTCGGCCACCGAGATCTTGCCGGTGGCGACGATGTCGTCGCGGTTGATCACGGTGACGGGCAGGGCGCCCTCCATTGCCGCGCGGCTCAGGCGCGAGCCGGTGACTTCGATCGCGTCGAGCTTGGCCGCGGCTTCACGGCCGTCCTCAGTTTGGGCCTGGCGCAGCGGCTCGACCGCAATGGTCTCGGGCTCGATCGGCTCGGCGAACAGTGCATCGACGATGGCCTGATCCGCGTCGCTGCGCGTGCCGTCCGCAGTGATGGGAATCGGCGCAAGCGTCGGTTCGTCGATGGCCTGTGCCGCGGCCTGAAAGCTGCCGCTTGCGGCGATCACGGCCGCGATCGCCGCCAGGCGCAAGCCGCCTGCCGGCTGGATATGCCAGTCACGATGCATCTGAGTACCCCCTGAAGTCTTATGTCGCCCTGAGGCGTTGGGTGCCGCCGTCGCCGCGCAGCTGAACACGACGCTGGATGTGGGCGGGCGCTGCGGTGCCGCGTAGCGCGGGCGCAATGGTACTGAGGCGGTCCCGGGTGCGGAAGAGTGTTACCCCGGGGTAGATTGTCGGGCGAAACCTACAGCGCGGCGCCGCCAGATGGGTTACGCCGCCGGCGCGCCGCTGCGCGAGTGGGATGGTGCGGGCAACAAAAAAGCGGGCCGAAGCCCGCTTTTCTTGCGACGAACTGCTGCGCGCGTCAGGCCAGGGCCTTGATCTGCGCCGTCAGGCGCGCCTTGTGCCGCGCGGCCTTGTTCTTGTGGATCATGCCCTTGGTGGCGTAGCGGTCGATGACCGGCACCATGTCGTTGTACGCGGCCACGGCGGCGGCCTTGTCCTTCGACTCGAGCGCCTTGACGACCTTCTTGATCGTGGTGCGGATCATTGAGCGCTGGGCCACGTTGCGGGCACGGCGCTTCTCGGCTTGACGGGCGCGCTTCTTCGCGCTGGCAATGTTGGCCAAAGGGGAACTCCTGATGCGGGTCGTTACGGCAGGCCGCTGCGCGACCGGGTGTCAAAAAACGGGTCGCGGATTATGGGCGCGGGTTTTTGGGTTGTCAATGCAAGCTGGCTGCGAAGCGGCTGAAAAGCCACGCGTTTCAGCGGCTGCGGCTACACTTCGCGGCCATGTCCGCCTCCCTGTTGAAATCCTCGGGTGTCGTCGGCTCGATGACGCTGTTGTCGCGCGTGCTCGGCTTCGTGCGCGATGTGATGTTCGCGACCGCGTTTGGCGCCGGAGCGGCGATGGACGCGTTTCTGATCGCGCTCAAGATCCCGAATTTCGGCCGCCGCATGTTCGCGGAAGGCGCATTCTCGCAGGCGTTTGTTCCGGTATTCACCGAGACCCGGACCACCGGCACGCATGACCAGGCGCGCGAGCTGGTCGCGGTCGTCATGGGCACGCTGGCGGGTGTGCTGGCGCTGATCACGCTCGTGGGCTGTCTGGCGGCACCGCTGCTGATGTGGCTGTTTGCGCCCGGCTTCGGCGCCGATCCGGCCAAGCATGCGCTGGGCACCGATCTGCTGCGCTGGACGTTTCCGTACCTGATGTTCATCTCGCTGACGGCGCTGGCCTCCGGCGTGCTGAACAGCTACGGCCGCTTTGCGGTGCCTGCGTTTACGCCGGTGATTCTGAACCTGTGCCTGATCGGTACGGCGTGGGTCGATTCGGGGTCGGTGCAGCTGCTGGCGTATGCGGTGTTCGCCGCCGGGGTACTGCAGTTTGCGTTCCAGCTGCCGCTGCTCTGGCGCCTGCGGCTGCTGCCGCGGCCGCGCTGGGCCTGGGACGATGCGCGCGTCCGTCGCATCGTCGGCCTGATGATTCCGGTCATGATCGGCTCGTCGGTGGCGCAGATCAGCCTGCTGCTGGATTCGGCGCTGGCCAGTCTGCTCGGCGACGGCTCGGTCAGCTGGTTGTACTACGCCGATCGTCTGATGGAGTTTCCGCTCGGCATCTTCAGCATCGCGGTGGGTACGGTGATCCTGCCGGCGCTGTCCGCGCAGCACGCGACGCGGTCGGTCGATGCGTTTTCGCAGACCCTCGATTGGGGCCTGCGCACCATCCTGCTGATCGGCGTGCCGGCCGCGCTGGGACTGCTGCTGTTCGCCGGCCCGCTGGTGGCCACGCTGTTCGGCCACGGCGAGTTTGAGGACCGCGACGTGCGCATGACGATGTATGCGCTCTGGGCCTATGCCGCCGGCTTCATGGGGTTCTCGCTGGTCAAGGTGCTGGTGCCGGGTTTTTATGCGCGCCAGGAGACCCGCGTGCCGATGCGCTACGCCATCTTCTCGCTGATCTGCGGCATGGTCATGAGCCTGACCGTGTTTGCCTGCGCCAAGGTCTTCGACCTCACGGCGGCGCATGCCGGACTGGCGGCGGCGACCTCGACCTCGGCATGGGTCAACGCGCTGCTGCTGCTGAACCGCCTGCGGCGGGACGGTGCCTACCGGCCGCAGCCCGGCTGGGGCGGCTTCGCACTGCGGCTGCTGGTGGCCAACCTGGTGATGGCGGCGGTGCTGCTGTGGGTCGCCGGGCCGCTGGAGTCGTGGCTGGCCGCCAGCCTGCAGCAGCGCGGCGTACGGCTGCTGGGCGTCGTCGCCGCCTGCGCGGCGGTGTACTTTGCCTGTCTGTGGGGCGTCGGCCTGCGACCTGACCACTTCCGGCGTGCGCAGAGGGTCTGATGGAACTGATACGCGGCGTGCACAACTGGCCTGATGACGGTCGCGGCTGTGTGCTGACGATCGGTAACTTTGACGGCGTGCACCTGGGGCATCAACAGCTGCTGCAGCGCACGGTGCAGCGCGCGCGGGCGCTGGGGGTGCCGGCGGCGATTCTCAGTTTCGAGCCGACCCCGCGCGAATATTTCTCCCGCGGGGACGCCCCCGGGCGCATCAGCACGTTGCGCGCCAAGCTGCTCGACCTGGCGGCAATCGGCATCGACCGGCTCATCGTGCAGCGCTTCGGCCGCCACTTCGCCGCGCTGGAGGCAGCGGATTTCGTACGCGATGTGCTGGTGCGCCGGCTGGGTGTGCGCTCGATGGTGATCGGCGACGATTTCCGCTTCGGCGCGCGCCGCGCGGGCGATATCGATCTGTTGCGCAGCTACGGCCTTGAGTGCGGCTTCGACATCGAAGGCCTGGGCAGCGTGATGAGTGGGCATCAGCGGTGCAGTTCGACGGCGGTGCGTGCGGCACTTGCCACGCCGGACCTGGTGCAGGCGGCGGTACTGCTGGGGCGGCCCTACCGGATCGTCGGCCGCGTGCGCGGTGGGCTGAGGCTGGGGCGTCAGCTGGGCATGCCGACCGCCAACATCGGCCTGCGTCGTGCGCCGGCGCTGCGGCAGGGCGTGTATGCCGTGACCTTGCGTCGTCTGGCTGATGACGTGGCCACGGCCTTTCCCGGGGTGGCGAACCTCGGCGTGCGGCCGACGCTGGGGCTGAGTCGCTGTCTGCTCGAAACCCATGTGCTGGGCGCCAACCTCGATCTGTACGGCCAGACCGTGGCCATCGAGTTCCGGCGCTTTCTGCGACCGGAGGCGCGATTTGGCTCGCTCGACGCGCTGGCGGCGCAGATGCGTCGCGATCGCGAGGCGGCGTTGGCGTTCTTCGGCATGGAACCCGCATAATTCACGGGTTTTGTTGCAGCGCCCAGGCAAGTGTCGCTGTCCCGACGTCGCGCCGAGCCCGCGCACGCCGCAGCGATGACCGCGCCCGCGGCGCGCTACGCGCTTCCGACCCATTCTCGAACCGCACGTGACCGACTACAAATCCACCATCAACCTGCCGCAGACGGACTTCCCGATGCAGGCCAACCTGGCCCGGCGCGAGCCGGAAATGCTGGCGCGCTGGCAGCAGGAAGACTTGTATGCCGCGGTGCAGGCCGCCACCAGCGGGCGCAAGGCATTCTGGTTCGTTGACGGCCCGCCCTATGCGAACGGCGACATTCATATCGGCCATGCGGTCAACAAGGTGCTCAAGGACATCGTCGTCAAGTCCGCGCGCCTGGAAGGTCATCGTGCGGCGTTTGTTCCGGGCTGGGACTGCCACGGGCTGCCGATCGAGCTGCAGGTGGAGAAGAAGTTCGGCAAGGTCGGCGACAAGCTGGACGCGCCGGCGTTTCGTGCGAAGTGTCGCGAATACGCCGCCGAGCAGATCGAGCGGCAACGCGAGGACTTCAAGCGTCTGGGCGTGCTGGCGGACTGGGAGCGTCCCTACCTGACCATGCAGCCGGCCTTCGAAGCCGAGCAGCTGCGGTCGCTGGCGAAAATTGTCGAGAACGGCCATCTCGTGCGCGGCTTCAAGCCGGTGCACTGGTGCCTCGACTGCGGTTCTTCGCTGGCCGAGGCGGAGGTCGAGTATCAGGACAAGCAGTCGGCAGCCATCGACGTCAAGTTCGAAGCGGCGGATGCAGCCGATCTGGGCCGGCGTTTCGGCGTTGCGGACGCCGCGGGCGCGTGCTTCGTCATCTGGACGACCACGCCGTGGACGCTGCCGGCGAACCAGGCCATCGCCGTGGGCGCCGAGATCGAGTACGCGCTGGTGCAGTTCGAAGCGCGCGGCCTGCTGGTACTGGCCGCGGAACTGGTCGAACCCTTTGCGCGGCGCGTCGGCGAGGTTCCGCGCGTGCTGGCGGCGGCGAGGGGGCGCGCGCTCGAAGGCGTCAAGGCGCGGCACCCGTTCGCCGAACGCGAAGTGCCGGTGGTGCTGGGCGAGCATGTGACGCTGGATGCCGGCACCGGGCTGGTGCACACCGCCCCGGCGCACGGCGTCGAGGACTACCTGGTCGGGCGCCAGTACGGGCTGCCGGTGGACAATCCTGTCGGGGCGGGCGGTCGCTTCGCGGATGAGACTCCGGTGGTCGGCGGCATGCATGTGCGCAAGGCCGACGAGCCGATCATCGCCACGCTCAAGGAACGTGCGCGGCTGGCGCACCACGCGCAGTTCACCCACAGCTATCCGCACTGCTGGCGGCACAAGACGCCGCTGATTTTCCGCGCCACGCCGCAGTGGTTCGTGTCGATGGACCAGAACGGGCTGCGCGACGCCGCCGTGGCCGCGATCGGACAGACGCAGTGGATTCCGGAGTGGGGCGAGAACCGCATTCGCGAGATGGTCGCCGGGCGTCCGGACTGGTGCATCTCGCGCCAGCGTCACTGGGGCGTGCCGCTGGCCCTGTTCGTCGATCGGCAAACCCAGAACATGCATCCGCAGACGGCCACGCTGCTGCGCGCGATTGCCGATCGCGTCGAGCGCGAAGGCCTCGAAGCCTGGTTCGGTTCGGTCGCCGAGGACTGGGGGGTGGACGGCGCACGCTTCGAGAAGTGCCCGGACACGCTCGATGTCTGGTTCGACTCCGGGGTCGTGCATCAATGCGCGTTCCAGTCGGTGGTGCCCGACGCCTTGCAGGATGGCGTCGCGCCGCAGGCCGACATGTATCTGGAAGGCTCCGACCAGCACCGCGGCTGGTTCCAGTCCTCGCTGCTGACCAGTGTGGCGATGCAGGGGCGCGCGCCGTACAAGGCGGTGCTCACGCACGGCTTCACCGTCGATGAGCAGGGCCGCAAGATGTCGAAGTCGCTGGGCAACGTCGTGGCGCCGCAGCAGGTGACCAAGACGCTGGGCGCGGACGTGCTGCGCCTGTGGGTGGCGGCCAGTGACTACTCCGGCGAGATTGCGATCTCGGACAAGCTGCTGGCGCGCATGGCCGATGCCTATCGGCGCATCCGCAACACCGCGCGCTTCCTGCTCGGCAACCTCGATGGCTTCGATCCGGTGCACCACCTGGTGCCGCCGGAGCGCCTGGTCGCGGTCGACGCCTGGGCGATTGCCGAAGCAGCCAAGCTGCAGGACGAACTGCGCGATGCCTACGCGCGGCGCGAGTTCCACGTCGTTTACCACAAGCTGCACAACTACTGCGTGGTGGATCTGGGCGGGCGTTATCTGGACCTGCTCAAGGATCGGCTCTACACCACGCCGCGCGAGTCGCTGGCGCGGCGCTCGGCCCAGACCGCGCTGCATCACATCGCGCAGGCGCTGGTGCGCTGGATCGCGCCGGTGCTGTCGTTTACCGCCGACGAGATCTGGCAGCTGCTGCCCGGCGAGCGCACGGCGTCAGTGTTCGCGCAGCGCTGGCACGCATTCCCCGCGGTCGCGGCGCCCGAGGTCGACTGGGCCTGCCTGTGCGAGCTGCGCGAGGGCGTCAAGAAGGTGCTGGAGGATCTGCGTGTCGGCGGACAAATCGGGTCCGGACTCAACGCCGAAGTGACGCTGTTCGCGGACGGCGATGTCGCGGCCTCGCTGCGCCGCCCCGAGCGAGAACTGCGCTTCTGGTTCATCACGTCCGAGGTCCGCGTCGCCGATGCCGCGCAGCGCAGCGAGGATGCGGTGGAGGTCAAACTGGCCGGCGGCCAGCGGGTCTGGGTCGCCGCGCAGGTGTCGCCGCATGCCAAGTGCGAACGGTGCTGGCATCAGCGGGCGGACGTCGGCCACCATGCCGAGCATCCGACGCTGTGCGGGCGCTGTGTCGAGAACGTGCAGGGCGGCGGCGAGCAGCGCCACTACATCTGATGCGGCGCCGGCTGTCGCTCTGCTTCGCTGCCGGCGCGTTCGGCGCGCTGATCAACAGCACGCTGCTGTGGGTGGCCGGGCACTACGGACTGACCGCGGCCGTGGGGGTGGCCATCGCACCGCAGCTGGCGCCGGCCTGGCTGTATCCGCGGCTGGTGTGGGGCGGTCTGTGGGGTTTGCAGCTGGCGCTGCCGCTGCGGCACAGTCCGCTTCAGCTCGGTATCCTCCTCAGTCTGGCGCCGACGGCATTCCAGCTGCTGTGGGTGTTTCCGTATCGCTCGGGCCACGGCTGGCTCGGGTTGGAACTGGGCCTGCTGACGCCGGTCCTTGTCTGGTCATTCAATCTCATCTGGGGCTGGGCCGCGGTGGCCTGGCTGCGAGGGACGGGGCGCTGATGTCACTGCAATACAAGAACGTGTACCTGCTGTGGATGACGGTCGTCGTGATTCTCGCCGACCAGATCACCAAACAGCTGGTGGTCCGGCACCTCGCCTGGTTCGAGACCATCCCGGTGCTGCCGCACCTCAATCTCGTGCACATGAAGAACACCGGCGCGGCGTTTTCGATCCTGTCGGACGCGCCGCCAGTATTCTTCGTGCTGCTCGGCACCGCGGTCAGCATCGGCATCCTGTGGTGGCTGCGGCGCAATCCGCACGGCCAGACCCTGCTGGCGGCGGCGCTGTCGCTGATCATGGGCGGGGCGCTGGGCAACGTCATCGATCGCGTCACGCGCGGACACGTCGTCGATTTCGTCGACTTCTATGTCGGCAGCTGGCACTTTGCCGCCTTCAACGTCGCCGACATGGCGATTTCGCTCGGAACCGGGCTGCTGTTGCTCGACATGGTGCTGGATCTGCGGCGCACGCGTAACGCCGTGGCGTCCGGGGGCAACTGATGGACATCCTGCTCGCCAATCCGCGCGGCTTCTGCGCCGGCGTCGACCGCGCCATCGAGATCGTCGAGCGCGCGCTCGAAGTGCTGGGTGCGCCGATCTATGTGCGCCACGAGGTCGTGCACAACCGCTTCGTCGTCGACAACCTGCGCACCAAGGGCGCGGTGTTTGTCGAGGAGATCGATGAGATCCCCGACGGCGCGACCTGCATTTTCTCGGCGCACGGCGTGTCCCAGGCGGTACGCGAGGCGGCCGAGCAGCGCCGCCTGACCGTGTTCGATGCCACCTGCCCCCTGGTGACCAAAGTCCACATCGAAGTGCAGCGTTATTCGCGCGAAGGTCGCGAAGTGGTGCTGATCGGCCACGCCGGGCATCCCGAGGTCGAGGGCACGATGGGGCAGTTCGACGCCTCGCGCGGCGGACGGATCTATCTGGTCGAAACGCCGGAAGACGTGGCCGGACTGCCGATCCGCGATCCGGCGCGGATGGGCTACGTGACCCAGACCACGCTGTCGATGGACGATACGGCGCGGGTCATTGACGCCCTGCGTGCGCGCTTCCCCGAGATTCATGGTCCGCGCAAGGACGACATCTGCTACGCCACCCAGAACCGCCAGGACGCGGTCAAGGATCTGGCCGGTCGCTGCGACGTCGTGCTCGTGGTCGGCTCGCGCAACAGCTCGAATTCCAACCGCCTGCGCGAGCTGGCCGCGCAGCGCGGCGTGTCGGCCTACCTGATCGACGGGGCCGACGACATTCAGCCCGAATGGCTCGCCGGCTGTGCGCGGGTCGGGGTGACCGCCGGTGCCTCGGCGCCCGAAGTGCTGGTGCGCGCGGTCGTCGAGCGTCTGGTGGCGCTGGGCGGCTCGGCCGCCGCTGAGCTGCCGGGGCGCGAGGAGCACATCGTGTTTTCCCTGCCGCCGACGCTGCGGCGGGCGATGCGCCAGACCGACTCAGCCTGACGGCCCGTCGCGGCCGGCCGGGGCGCCCGACGCCGCGCCGATCCGCTGACCCGGCGCGTTCCCGCGCTGTGCGCTGCCGGCGGCTGAACCGCCTAGCCGGATGGCTATGCAGGCTAGCCTTCCGTTGAATTAAGCGCAGCGACGGCTGCCGCCATGCTGTGGTCGGGGATCCCGCCGTTCAAGGGGAGGGGGCATGACCGCAGCGCTATCCACCGACTGCTGCCTGCAGCATCGGCGTACACCTGGCTTTGTCGCGGGCCGGGCGACGCGGGCCGGCGGGTACACAGTGCTTGAGTTGCTGATCACGCTGGCGACGGCGGCGGTGCTGGCGGCCGTCGCCGTACCGTCGTTCGGCGCGATCATGCGCCACAACCGGCTGGCCGCCGCCAACAATGAATTCATGTCTGCGCTCTATCTGTTGCGCAGCGAGGCGGCCAAGCGCAACCGGATCGTCAAGATGTGCCGGATACGCGATCCGGCGGCGCCGCGTTGCGATACCGCTGCGGATGGGGGCTGGCATACGGGCTGGGCGATCTGGGTCGACGTTGACAGCAGCGGCCAGATCGACGACGGCGAACTGGTGATCGATGCGCACGGCCGCTTTGGCAGTAACCTGGTGCTGACCGGAAACAGCACGGTGGCCGATCGCTTTGCGTTCCAGTCTTCCGGCGCGACCGCCGGGGTCAGTAACGGCACGTTCACGGTGTGCGTTCCCAACAGCCCGCGCAAGCGCCAGATCATCGTTTCCCGCGCCGGGCGGATTCGCACTCGCGATCTGGACAGTGACGGAACCTGCTGAGGGTTCCCGACGGCGGCTTGCAGCGTCCTGAATCTGGCCTCGCGCCGACTGCGTCGTGCACATCCAAACCACACAGTGGATGTGTTAGCCTCGATCGGGTGTTGAGATCGCGCGCAGGGCCGGGAGTCACATGGACGTGAAGGCGAAGTCGCAACAGTGCGCGCCGCTGCTGCCCATGCGCAGCAGGCGGCCGGTTTGCGCGTGCACGCGATCCGCTTCGGAAGCCGGGCACGCATTGAGGGGGGCGGTGCACGCGCGCGGCTTCACCCTGATCGAGCTCATGATTGCCGTGGCCATTGTCGGCATTCTGGCGATGATCGCGCTGCCGTCCTATCAGCATGCGGTGCGCAAGGGTAACCGAGGGGACGCGCAGGCGTTCATGCTCGATGTGGCTCAGCGCGAGCAGCAGATCTTCATGGACTCGCGGCGCTACCGCGCGGCGGCCGACAATGCGGCCTTTCCCGCCGCACTCAATCTGACCGTGCCGCAGCGCATCGCCACGTATTACGAATTCAGCGTCAGCCTCGCCGCAGGGCCACCGCCCAGCTATACGATCACGGCGACGCCCAAGGGCGGACAAGCGCTCGATGGTGCGCTGACAATGGACAGTCTCGGCCGCAAGACGCCGGCTGAAAAATGGTAACGTCAGAACGCCGCGGGTCACGGCCGGTGCGGTGCGGAGCCGATGCCGGGTACACGTTGATCGAGCTGATGGTCGTCATTGCTATCGTCGGCATTCTTGCGTCGATTGCCGTGCCTGGGTTCACCCGCCTGCTTGCTGACAACCGGGTGCGGAGCACTGCGCAGGCATTTCACGTCGCGCTGATCAAGGCCCGCAGCGAGGCGCTGAAGCGCAACGCGACGGGCACGGTACGTGCCCGCAGCGGAGGGTGGAGTGCGGGATGGCAGATCGCCGACGAAGCGCCCGATCCGGATCTGATCATTGAAGAGTCTGCAGCTGTGGCTCGGGTCACGCTGACCGAAGCCAGCGGTCTGACCCGGGTTGATTTCCTGAGTTCCGGGCGCCTCGCGCCGTTGGCGGCAGCGCCGCTGATGCGCATCGAGGATGCGAGCGGCAAGGCAGCGGACCGGTGTGTGCGGGTCGATCTGAGCGGACGTCCGAGGATCGTTGCTGAGGGCGACGACCCGGACGATGCATGCTGAGTGGTGCGGGACACGACACGATGACACTGCCGACGGTCACCATGCGAAGACGCGCTCGGGGCTTCAGCCTGCTCGAGGTGCTGATCACCCTGATCGTGCTTGCGTTCGGGTTGTTGGGCCTGATCAACCTGCAGATCAAATTGCACATGAACGAGGTCGAGTCGTATCAGCGTGCGCAGGCAGTCGTTCTGCTGCATGACATGGTCAGCCGGCTTCAGGTCAACCAGGCCCGCGCCGCGGACTACGTCACCCCGGCGGACTCGTGGTTCGGCGTGGCCGGCGGCGAGGACTGCACCAAATACGGAATCGATGCAGCCGATCCGGTGCGCCAGGATGTGTGCGCCTGGAGCACGCTGCTGCAGGGTGCTTCGGTGCAGCAGGGGGCAGACGCCCTGGGGGCAATGATCGGTGCGCGTGGTTGTGTCGAGCAGCTACAGCTCCGCGACCCCACCGACGGCATCTGCCAGCCTGGAGTTTATCGGGTGTCGGTGGCCTGGCAGGGACTGGTCGAAAGCGCTTCGCCGGCGGAGGCCTGCGGCAGGGATCAGTTCGGTGCGGAAGGCAACCGGCGGGTGATTTCTTCTTTGGTGTCGCTGGGGGTGCCGGGATGTCTGTGATCGTGCCGCGCGTGAGCGGGCTTGGTCGCCGACGCGAGGCGGGCCTGACGCTGATCGAACTGATGATCGCGGTCACCGTTGCGCTGGTGCTGCTTGCGGCGCTGGCCGCGATGTACGGAACGCAGATCAGGACGCGCAACGAGATCGAGCGCTCCCAGCGCCAGATTGAAAACGGCCGCTATGCCCTGCAGGTGCTGCGCGACGAGATTCAGCTCGCCGGATATTACGGGGAGCTGAACCTGCGCAACCTGGTCGTGGTCCCGACCCCAGGCGCGGTACCGGATGTCTGCGTCACCCATCGCGACGCCCCGGGGGACCTGCCTGCTGACGGCGTCGCCAGCGACCTTGACGGCGACGGTGATGTGGATGGCCTGGACTACCTGACCGCTGTGCTGCCGTTGCACGTGCAGGGCTTCAACCTCGACGGCGGCACGGCTGCTCCCAGCTGTCTGACGGACGTGCGTGCCGGCACCGACATCGTGGTCGTGCGCCGCGCCCTGACCTGTGTCGCCGGGGCTGCCAATTGCCCGTTCATGGCCAATGCGCCCTATGTGCAGGCGTCCATGTGCGACACGGAGATCAAGGCCGGTCAGCTGTTTCTGCTGAGGGCAGATGGCAACCTCAGTCAATTCGTGCTCAGAACGCTGGCCTGCGATGCGGCGGCGCTGACGCCGATCCGGCGCATGATCACCCACATCTACTACATCGCCAACAACAACGTGTCGGGCGACGGCGTTCCCACGCTCAAGCGCCGCGAGCTGGTCAGCGCGGGCTTCACCACCACGGCCTTGGTTGAGGGGATCGAGGATATGCAGTTCCAGTATGGAGTGGACGCCGTACCCGCAGGCCCGCCGACGGGCGACGGCGTGCCGGAAACGTACGTCGATCAGCCCGCCGATGCCCAGGCCTGGCGCAATGCGATGACGGCGCGCGTGTACCTGCTGTCGCGCAGCACCGAGCCGCGCACCGGATATGTGGACGGCAATACCTACACGCTTGGCAGCAAGAACATCGCTGCACCAAATGATGCATTCCGGCGGCAGGTGTTCGAGACGCTGGTCCCGCTTCGCAACGCTGCGGTGCGCCGGCAATGAGTCGCCGCACCTGTCAGCGGGGCCTGTCGCTGGTCGTTGCGCTGATCATGCTGATCGTCATGACGGTGACCACGCTGGCCGTCTTCCGGATGAGCCAGACCGGGAGCCAGATCGTGGCGAACATGCAGTTCCGCGACGAGGCGGTCGCCAGCGCCAACAGCACGATCCAGGAAGTGATCAGCACGCAGCGGATGTTTCTTTCGCCGGACGCGGTCTTTCTGCAGGCCTGCAATGGCAGCTTCAATCGCCGCTGTTTCGATCTCAACGGTGATGGGCAGGATGACATCGAGGTCGAGATCGCGGCGCCGCGCTGTGTCCAGGTCAGCATCATCCCGACGTCCACCCTCAATCTCGCAGTGGCTGGCGAGCTGGCTTGCGCGCGCGATACCGTGCAGATGTTCGGTGTCGAGGGGATCGCCACTGGCGACTCGTTGTGCGCGAACAGCACCTGGGAGATCCGCGCGCAGGCCCAGGATTTCAACGGCTCCGGGGCGACCGGGGCGCGGATGAGCGTGGTTGAAGGGGTCGGGGTACAGGTGCCGAGCGGGACGGCGATTGGCTTCTGCCTCGGTTCGGGGGGCGGCAGCTAAGGTGACGGGAAGTCGACGGAGAGACACGATGGTCCGCAAACGCACACGCCTGGTGACGCTGGGACTCAGCCTGATATTGGCGCTAATGACGTTTCGGGCATCCACCGAGGACATCGATGTGTACTCGGTGGATGCCGACAGCAACGTCGGCAAGCCCAACGTCCTGATCGTGCTCGACAACAGCTCCAACTGGTCGCGCCAGTCGCAGCAGTGGCCCGGCGGGCTCACCCAGGGCCAGTCCGAGGTGCGCGCGATCCGCAACGTCATCAGCCGCCTGCCGGACGACAGCATCAATCTGGGGTTGCTCGAATTTTCCACCACCGGCAGCTCAAGCGATCAGGATGGCGGCTACGTGCGTTACCACATCCGGCCGATGACCGGGGACATCAGCGACAGCAGCAGCAACAAGGGCGCTATCGCCGCGAAGCTCGACACGATTTTTAATGGGATCAACGATCCGACGGAGAAGCGTTCGCAGGGCAACCCGTTCGGCACGCTCATGTGGGACGTGTTCAATTATCTGGGCGGGTTGAAGCAGTCCAAAAACGGAGCCGGGACGCCGGCGACGCTGGCCGACACGGCGGCGTATGCGTCCCGCTTCGACAGCTTCCGCTCGCCGCTGACGAGCACCGACAGCTGCCGGCGTACCGTCATCATTTTTATCGGCAACAATACCCAGTCCGGCCCGAGCCGGGATAACTCACCAACGGCTGCGGCCATCGACGCGCTGCGGCGGCTGGGCGGGAGCACCGCGGAGCTGCCGATGGCCGATTTCGCGGTGACCAGCGAAAGCGTCACCGTCGACCTCGGGCCGTCGTCGTGCTACGCCAGTTCGGCGGCGTGCACCGCCGCGGTCAGCGGAGCAAGTTGCACCGAGCAGGGTTTCAGCAGTTGTTCGTGCGGCAGCACCGGCACCGAATGCCCGATGGCGAGGTACACCGTTGTCGGCCGTGGCACGACCCAGCGCATCGTCAGCGGTCCGACAACGGTGGTCCAGGCCGACGAATACACCGGCGAGGCGACCCAGTGCCAAAACAACGATCCGGGCGCGTACAGCTGTCCGGGCGTGTCGACGTCCTATAGGCCGGGGCCGGGTGCTGACCAGACCACGGAAACCACGGTCAGCTGGAGCAGTTGCGCCTACGCGGAACAGCTCAAGGCCTGTGGCGACAACAACAACAAAAACAACAAGAGCCTGTGGACACCGCGCGGCACCAAGACAACGACCACGACGGTGCGGCAGACCACGGTCACGGATACGTCGCTGGGGCTGGCGAGCGCCTGCTCGGTGGATGCAGGCAGTTGCTCGGCAGCCGGCTATGCGGACTGTTCGCCGCCGGACGGCACCCCGTACAGCAGCTGCTTCTGTGCGACGCCCTCCGATCCCGCCGGCTGCGGGAGCAGTGGCGTGTTCAAGTATCCGGTGAGCGGTCAGACCACGCGCACGACCGCGACCCTCACGGGCACCTTTTCGCCGCCCTCCGGCGGGCCGTGGGCGGCCGACGAGTGGGCACGCTTTCTGCGCAACGTCGGAGTGCCACTGCCGGGGACGGCCACCTATGACGCAGACGGCTACCCGCTGCCCGATACCGGAACGCGCTCGCCGGTGACCACGTACACGCTCGACGTGTTCAACGCCCAGCAGGACGCGGCGTTCTCCGGTCTGTTGTTCAATATGGCCCGCGTCGGCGGCGGCAAGTATTACCAGGCCAAGAACGAAGACCAGATCGTCAATGCGCTCGAAGAGATCCTCGCTGAAGTGCAGGCGGTGAACTCCGCCTTTGCGTCGGTGAGCCTGCCGGTCAGCGCTACGAACCGCGCGCAGAACGAAAATCAGGTTTTTATCGGCCTGTTCCGGCCCGATCGCGCCAAAAAACCACGGTGGTTCGGCAACCTGAAGCGCTACGAGCTGATTGCGGTCGGACCCGAGTTTCTGCTCGGTGACCGCAACCGCCGCCCGGCGATCAACAACCTCACCGGCTTTCTGTCCGAGTGCGCGGTCAGCTTTTGGACCCGTGATTCGGGGACGTACTGGCAGAACGTCGGCACCGACGACCCGCCCGCGGTCGGGTTGTGCACCACCAGCGGGACCAGTGCGCACTCGGATCTGCCCGACGGTCCGTTCGTGGAAAAGGGCGCCGTGGCCCAGGTGCTGCGCGAGGGTAATATTGACGGCGTTGCCGACGGCAGCGGGAATTACCCGGTCGTGCGCAATGTGAAGACGCGGGGAGCTTCGGCCAACAGTGCCTTCATCGACTTCAACGCCAGCTCGGCGCCGTCGCTGGATGCCGTGACGATCCGCTTCATCCGCGGCGAGGACGTCGCCGACGATGACAACGACACCAACCTGTCGGAGCCGCGTTCGACGATTCACGGCGATGTCATCCACTCCCGACCCCAGCCGATCAATTACGGGAGCGGCCGCGTGGTGGTCTACTACGGCGCCAATGACGGCACCTATCGCGCGGTCGACGCGGCCAACGGCAAGGAATTGTGGGCATTCGTTGCGCCCGAACACTTCAGCAAGCTGTCGCGGCTCAAGGATAATTCGCCAATCATCTACTACCCCGGCGATACCCTGGGCAGTCGAAAGGATTATTTCTTCGACGGTTCCAGTGGCTTGCTGCAAAACGCCGACAATACGCGGGTCTGGATCTACCCGTCGATGCGCCGCGGCGGGCGCAAGATCTACGCTTTCGATGTCACCGACCCCAGCGCTCCGCGGTACAAGTGGAGTAAGGGCTGCGATGCCGCTGGCAGTTGCGATGCCGGATTTTCGGACATCGGCCAGACTTGGTCGCAGCCGAGCCCCGCTTTTATCCAGAACTACGACAAGGCCGCCACCGCGGGACGCGATCCGGTCGTGATTTTCGGCGGCGGCTATTCGCCCTGTGAAGACGCCAATATGGCGGACCGTTCGGCCAGCGGCGATCTGGACTGCGACAACGCGATCGGCAGCGGCGTGTACGTCGTCGACGCCGACGACGGCACGCTGATCCGGCATTTCGATCTGACCCGCAGCGTGGCCGCCGACATTGCGTTGATTGATGTCGATTTCGACGGCAACGTCGACTACGGCTACGCCGTTGATACCGGCGGCAGCATCCACCGCCTGGATTTCACCGTTTCGCCCTGGACTGCGACCAAGATCGCGTTCACTGCCGGCGACGGCCGCAAGTTCCTGTTTGCGCCGGCGCTGCTGCAGACGCGAACGGCCAGCGGCGGGCGACCGGTGGTCTACCTTGCACTGGGCTCGGGAGACCGTGAGCATCCGCTGCGGACCAACTATCCGTACACGGATCCGGTCCTCAATCGCTTCTATGTGTTCAAGGATGAGCCCACCGGTAGTCTGCCGCTGCTGGATCTCGACGACGAGGACGAGATGCTTAACCAGACCACGCCGCTGCTGGCCGAGCGGGACCAGGACTGCGGTGAAACCCAGGTGCTGCCGAGCGCCGAAGAGCGCGGCTGGTTTATCGATCTCCGGGACTACGGGGTCGGCGAGCAGGTCGTGACCTCCGCGGTGATCGCCGGCGGCAATGTCTTCTTCAGCACCAACCGCGCGGAACCGCCCGCCGGGGATTCAGCCTGCAGCACGACGCTCGGTGAAGCGCGCGGCTATGCGGTCAATCTGCTGACCAGCCGCGGGGCGCTCGGTTGCGGGGGCGCCTGCGGGATTCGCTCCGAGGCCGTCGTCGGCGGCGGCCGGCCGCCGACGCCGGGGATT
>JBFHQK010000016.1:0-20303 GCA_041592255.1 Fontimonas sp. | reverse complement strand
GCCGCTGACCCCGATCGTAGGGCGGGCCGTGCCCGCCGCAGGGATTCCCGCACCAATCCGTACCGCATCGGTCTAAAATCCGCACTGCACACGTGTTGCCAGAGTTGCCTATGTTCGCCCGGATTCGTGAAGACATCGCCAGCGTTTTTGAGCGCGACCCGGCCGCGCGCAATACCTGGGAAGTGCTCACGTGTTACCCGGGGCTGCATGCGATCTGGGCGCACCTGGTCAGCCATTGGCTGTGGACGCACGGGCTGAAGTGGCTGGCGCGATTGAATTCGAATGTGGCGCGGCTGATTACCGGCATCGAGATCCATCCTGGCGCGCGCATTGGCCGCCGGTTCTTCATCGACCACGGCATGGGCGTGGTCATCGGTGAGACCACCGAGATCGGTGACGACGTGACGCTGTACCAGGGTGTGACGCTGGGCGGCACCAGCTGGAACAAGGGCAAGCGCCATCCGACGCTGGCCAACCATGTCGTCGTCGGTGCCGGCGCCAAGGTGCTGGGGCCGTTCACGGTGGGCGAGGGGGCGCGCATCGGCTCGAATGCCGTCGTCGTCAAGGAGGTGCCGCCGGGGGCGACCGCGGTGGGGATCCCGGCGCGGATCTCGCGCGAGTCGGTGCCCACCGAGTCGATGAAGGCGATGGCGCAGAAGCTCGGCTTTGATGCCTATGGCCTGTCGCGGGACATGCCCGATCCGGTTGCCAACGCGTTCTCGGCGATGCTGGAGCACATCCAGCAGCTTGATGAGCGCGTCGTGCAGCTGAGCCAGGCCCTGCATCGTCTCGATGCGCGCATGCCGGAGAACGGCTTGCCGCAGCTCGAACTGCCCGAGTTCTGCCCGGCCGCGCCGCCGCCGCCGAAGCGCTGACGCCCGTGGCGGTCTACCTGGACCACAACGCGACCACCCCGCTCGATCCGCGGGTGCTCGACGCGATGCTGCCGTATCTGACCGGGCCGTACGGCAACGCCTCGTCGTTGCACCGCTTCGGTCGCGCGGCGCGCGATGCGGTCGAACGTGCGCGCGAGCAGGTCGCGCGCCTGGTGGGCTGCCCGTCGGGCGCGGTCACGTGGACCTCCGGCGGCACCGAAGCCAACAATCTGGCCCTCAAGGGCGTTGCCGCGGTGGGCGGGCCGGGGCGGGTGCTCTACGGGGCGACCGAGCATCCGGCAGTGCTGGAGGCGGCCGAGGCGCTGAGGGGGCAGGGGCGCGCGGTCGAGTCGGTGCGCGTTGATGCCCAAGGCTGCGTCGACTGGACGGCATTCGAGACCCAGCTGGCCGCCGGCCCGGTGCTGCTGGTCGCGCTGATGCACGCCAACAACGAAACCGGCGTGATACAGGACATTCCCCGCGCTGCGACGATGGTCCAGGCGGCCGGGGCCTGGCTGCATGTCGACGCGGTGCAGTCAGCCGGCAAGATTGCGGTCGATTTCGCTGCACTGGGCGCCGACCTGATGAGTCTGTCGGGGCACAAGCTGTACGGGCCCAAGGGCATCGGCGCCCTGGTGCACCGGAGCGCGGTCGATCTGGCGCCGCTGCACCACGGCGGTCCGCAGGAGCGGGGCTTGCGTGGTGGCACCGAGAACGTCGCGGCCATCGTCGGCTTCGGCGCGGCCGCCGATCTGGCGCGCGAGGAACTGGATGCGCGGGCCGCGCACACGCGCGCGCTGCGCGACCGGCTCGAGGCGGCGCTTGGGGCGCTGCCCGGGGTGCGCATCTTCGGCGCCGGGGTCGAGCGGCTGCCCAACACCCTGCAGTTCGCGCTTGCCGGTTTCGAGGGCGAGGCGCTGCTGATGCAGCTCGATCGCAAGGGCTATGGCGTGTCCAGCGGTTCGGCCTGCGCCAGCGGCAAGGGCGAGCCGAGCCATGTGCTGCTGGGCATGGGCATTGCGCGCGAGGTGGCCGCGGGGGCGATCCGGGTGAGTCTGGGGCAGGGCAACCGCGAAGCCGACATCGACGGCTTCGTCGCCGCGCTGCGATCGCTGGCGATGGTGACCACCCCGGCATGATTTACCTCGATCACGCGGCCACCACGCCCGTCGATCCGCGCGTGCGCGATGCGATGCTGCGCTGGCTCGATGACGCCGACGGGTTCGGCAATCCGGCCTCGGACCATGCGCTGGGGCGGCGCGCGCGCGCTGCCGTCGAGGCCGCGCGGGCGCAGGTCGCCGCGCTGCTCGGCGCGCAGGCCGATGAGATCGTCTGGACCTCCGGTGCGACCGAATCCAACAACCTCGCGATCAAGGGCGCGCTCGAATTCCGCGCGGCGCCGGGTGCGCACGTGATCAGCAGCCGGATCGAGCACAAGTCGGTGGTCGACACCCTGCGCCATCTGGAGGCCGCAGGGCTGCGCGTGAGCTGGCTGGGTCCGGATGCCGGCGGACGGATCACTGCCGAGCAGGTGCTGTCGGCGCTGCGTCCGGAGACCGCGATCGTCTCGCTGATGTGGGTCAACAACGAAACCGGAGTCATCAATCCGGTCGTCGAACTGGCGCCGCGGCTGCGCGAGCGGGGCGTGCTGTTTCATGTCGATGCGGTGCAGGCCGCGGGCAAGCTGCCGATTGATCTTGCCGCGGTGCCGATCGATCTGCTGTCGGTGTCGGCACACAAGTGCTATGGCCCCAAGGGCATCGGGGCGCTGTTCGTGCGCAAGCGCCCGCGCGCGCGGCTGGCCCCGCAGCTGCACGGCGGCGGTCATGAGCAGGGGATGCGTTCCGGCACGCTGGCGACGCATCAGATCGCCGGCATGGGCGCAGCGTTCGCGCTGGCGGCGCAGCGGCTCGAAGACGATGCGCGCCACGGCGTCGCGCTGCGGGAGCGGCTGTGGGAGCGGCTGCGGGTGCTGCCGCGGATTCATCGCAATGGCGATGCGGCGCACGCGGCGCCCCATCTGCTCAATGTCAGTTTCGAGGGCATCGAGGGCGAGAGTCTGCGCGCGCTGCTGCCCGGTCTGGCGCTGTCGAGCGGCTCGGCCTGCTCGTCGGCCACGCGCGAGCCGTCATATGTTCTGCGCGCGCTGGGCCGCGACGACGAGCTGGCCGGCGCGTCGCTGCGATTCTCGCCGGGCCGCGCGACGACGCCGGCGCAGATCGATGCCGCGGCGGCACAGGTGGTCGAGGTCGTGCAGGCCTTACGCGCCCTCTCGCCGCGCTGGGACGCATGAGCGTGCGCGACAACGTCTTTGCGTATCCGTTGCCGGTGTGGTCGCGTTTTGAGCAGCGCCCGCATGGCGGATGCCTGCGCGGTGCGGACGTGGTCCGGGTCAGCGCGGCGACGCCGGCGGCATCGGCGGTGCTGGAGCTGACGCTGCGTGCGGGGCCGACGCTGTGTGTCCGGTTCCGCGCGTATGGCTGCCCGTACACGCTGGCCGTGGGCGAATGGCTCGCGGAGACGCTGGAGCGCGACGGCGTTGCCGCCCTGGCTCGTCTGGATGCGCCGGCGATCCGCCAGGCGCTTGAAATTCCAGATGAACGGGCCCATTGTGCGCTGATGGGTGAAGATCTGGTTCGAGCCCTCCGGCAGCGTCTACCGTCGTAGTCCTATGAGCGTTCACATGACCGAAAGCGCCGCGCGGCGCATTCAGCAGCAGCTGCAGAAACGCGGCGCGGGTCTGGGGCTGCGCCTGGGCGTGAAAAAGTCCGGCTGTTCCGGGCATGCCTACACGCTCGACTACGCGGACGCGCTGGAGGCCGGTGATCAGGTGTTCGAGCAGCACGGCGCGACGCTGGTGGTCCGGGGCGACGACCTGCCGCTGCTCGATGGGATGACCGTCGATTTCCAGCGGCAGGGCTTGAACGAGGCGTTCAAGTTCCTCAACCCGAATGCAAAGGCCTACTGCGGCTGCGGCGAGAGTTTCACGACCTGAGTGGCTTGCGTTGCCGCGGTGCAGCAGCGGCGGCTATAATTCACTGATTTCATTGGGTCTGCCGGGAATGCTCGGCTGGCCTCATTTTCTTTTTGTTTTTGAAGGAGTTCCGCTGTGTCGGTTGAACGTACCCTTTCCATCCTCAAGCCGGACGTCGTTTCGAAGAATCAGATCGGCGGCGTGATTTCGTACATCGAGAAGGCCGGCCTCAAGGTGGTCGCCGGCCGTATGCAGCATCTGACCCAGGCCGAGGCCGAGGGCTTTTACGCCGTGCATCGTGAGCGCGGCTTCTTTGCCGACCTGGTCAAGTTCATGACCAGCGGTCCGGTGATGGTGATGGTGCTCGAAGGTGACAACGCGGTGGCGAAGTACCGCGAGATCATGGGCGCCACCGATCCGAAGAAGGCGGCGCCGGGCACGATCCGTGCGGATTTCGCCTCGTCGATCGACGAGAACGCCTGCCATGGTTCGGACAGCCTGGAGAACGCGCAGATCGAGATCGCGTACTTCTTCCGCGCGACCGAGCTCTGCGCGCGCACGCGCTGAAGCGCCGGAAAGCCAGAACGTGAGCCGGGAGACGGATCAGGCCGCAAACGAGGGGGGGGCGCGTGACGCCGCCGCCGCGCCGTCGACCGTCTCCCGGATCAACCTGTTCGGGCTGGACCGTGAACAGCTGCGGCTGCGCTTCGCGGAGATGGGCGAGAAGCCCTACCGCGCCGATCAGGTGATGCAGTGGATCTACCGGCGCGGCAAGGACAGCTTCGACGACATGTCGAATCTGTCCAAGGATCTGCGCCAGCGCCTGGCCGAGCACTTCGTGATCCGGCCGCCGGAGCTGGTGACCGAGCAGGTGTCGCAGGACGGCACGCGCAAGTGGGTGCTGCGGCTGGATGGCGGCAACGCGATCGAGACCGTGTACATCCCGGAGGAAGGGCGCGCGACGCTGTGCATCAGCTCGCAGGTCGGTTGCGCGATGGACTGCAGCTTCTGCTCGACCGCGCAGCAGGGCCTGAACCGCAACATGAGCACGGCGGAGATCGTCGCGCAGATCTGGTTCGCGGCGCGCACGCTCGGCGGAGACTTTCAGAACGAGCGCGTGATCTCGAACATCGTCTTCATGGGCATGGGCGAGCCGCTGGCGAACTACAACGCGGTACTGCCGGCGATCCGCATCCTGCTCGACGATTTCGGCTTCGGTCTGTCCAAGCGCCGCGTCACCGTCTCCACCTCGGGCCTGGTCCCGTTCATGGACCGCTTGCGTGAGGATGTCGATACCGCGCTGGCCGTGTCGCTGCACGCGCCGACGGATGCGCTGCGCGACCAGCTGGTGCCCATCAACCGCAAGTATCCGATTGCGGAGCTGCTCGCGGCCTGCCGTCGCTACACCGCCGGCAAGGACCGCAAAACGCACATCGTTTATGAATACGTGATGCTCGACGGCATCAATGATCAGCCCGAGCATGCGCGCGCCCTGGCGAAGCTGCTCGGTGACATGCCGGCGAAGGTCAACCTGATTCCGTTCAATCCGTTTCCGCAGGCGCAGTACCGGCGGTCGACGCCGGAAGCCATCCAGGCGTTTGCGAAAATTCTGCGCGACAAGCGCATCCTGACGACCACGCGCAAGACGCGCGGCGATGACATCGATGCGGCGTGTGGCCAGCTCGTCGGCCGCGTGCAGTCCCGGCAGAAGAACCGTCTGGGCGGAATTGCGGTGGTGACGCGATGAACCGGTCGCTGTTTCAGCGCCGCCCAGCCCCGTCCTCGGTGCATCCGACCGGACCGCGCGTGCGGACGGTGTGCGCATGATCGCACTGCGGTGGCTTGCACCCGTGCTGGTCGCGCTGCTGGGCGCCTGTGCCTCGAACGGCGGCAGCAGCAATGCCGATGCCGCGCGCGTCAATCTGCAGCTGGGCGTCAGTTATGCGCAGCGTGCCCAGTACCCGCTGGCGCTGGAGAAGCTCAAGCGGGCACTGTCCCAGTATGACTCGCTGGCGGCCGCGCATTCGACGATCGCCTTCGTTTACCAGAATCTCGGCGAGCCGGCGAAGGCCGAGAAGCACTACCGGCGCGCGCTGAGCTTGCAGTCGGATGATCCGGCACTGAAAAACAACTTTGGCGCTTTTCTATGCGCCCGCCAGCGGGCCGCCGAGGCGGAGGGCTTGTTCCTCGAAGCCGCGCGGGACCCGCGCTATGCGACCCCCGAAGCCGCGTGGACCAATGCTGGCCTGTGCCTGAAAGCGCACGACCTGGAAAAGGCCGAGCGCTACCTGCGCGAAGCACTGCGGCTGCGTCCGGACTATCGCGAGGCGCTGGCGCAGATGGCCGGGATCAGCTTCCGCCAGCGGGACTATCTGCGGACCCGTGCGTTCCTGCAGCGCTATGACCTGCAGGCCTCCGCGACCCCCGAATTGCTGTACATCGCCGCAAAGACCGAAGCCGCGCTGGGAGATGCCAGCGCGGCCGACGCGTTCGTGCGGCGCCTGAAGCTTGAGTTTCCCGCGTCCGAAGAGGCTTCCTCTCCGACCCTGAGCCCGTGATGACCACCGAAACCCCGGATCTTCCGCCGTCCACCGAAACCCCGCCGGCACCTGCGCCGGCGCCGCTGCCGAGTCCCGGCTCGATGATCCGCGAGGCGCGCGCGCGCGCGCGCCGGTCGCTCGAGGACATGGCGGCGCACACCAAGCTCGCGCGTGGCACGCTCGAAGCGCTCGAGCGCGATGACTATGCTGCGCTGCTGGAGCCGGTGTACGTGCGCGGGTACTACCGCAAGTGCGCGAAGGTGCTGGAAATGGACGAGGAGCGGCTGATCTCCGCGTACCAGGCGCGCGTGTCGCCGCGCCCGCCGGAGGCGCCGTCGAAGCTGCGCCTGGCCTCGGGCACCGAGCTTGGTTCGTCGAGCCGTCTGCCGGTATCGATGGCCATCAGCGCGGCGGTGGTCGCGGTGGTGGTCTGCGCCTTCATCTGGTTCGCGCGCAACGGCATCCAGACCTATCCCGTCACGCCGCCAACGATCGAGGTCATCGAGCCGGCGCCCAGCGTACCGCTGGAGCAGGTGATGACCGAGCCGCTGAGCGTGCCCGAGGTGGTCGACGCGGCACCGGTGGCGGCGGAAGCGCCGCTGGAGCCGCCGCCGGCGGCTGCGGCTGCGGCGACCGCGGCGCCGGTGACGCTGCGCCTGCGGTTTACCCAGACTTCGTGGATCCGCGTCGACGATGCGGGCGGGCGGACCCTGCTCAACGACATCCGCCGCGCGGGCAGCGAGGAGAATCTGACCGGTCAGCCGCCGCTGAGCGTGTTCCTGGGCTTTGCCCCCGGCGTGGAAGTCGAGTTCGACGGGCGCCGCATCGACGTCCAGCCCTATTTGCGCGCCAACAACACTGCACGCTTCAGCGTGCCGCAGCCGTAGTTGCGCGGGATTCCCAGCCCATGGCGATGACCAGTCACCACCAGATCGTGCGGCGCCTGTCGCGTGCGGTGCGCGTGGGCCGCGTCACCGTCGGCGGCGGTGCGCCGATCGCGGTGCAGACGATGACCAACACCGACACCGAGGACGTCGCGGCCACGGTGGCGCAGATCCGTGCCTGCATGAAGGCGGGTGCGGACATCGTGCGGGTGTCGGTGCCCACGCTCAAGGCCGCCGAGGCGTTTGGCGAGATCAAGCGGCAGGTCGGTTACGTGCCGCTGGTTGCCGATATCCATTTCAACTACAAGTGCGCGATCGCCGCGGCCGAGGCCGGCGCCGACTGTCTGCGCATCAATCCGGGCAACATCGGCGGCGACCGCAAGGTGGCCGAGGTGGTGGCCTGCGCCAAGCACCATGGCGTGCCGATTCGCATTGGCGTCAATGCCGGTTCGCTGGAGGCGGATCTGCAGGAGAAGTACGGCGAGCCCAATGCCGACGCACTCGTCGAGTCGGCGCTGCGACACATCGAGATTCTCAAGCGCCACAATTTCGAGGATTTCAAGGTTTCGCTCAAGGCGAGCGAGATCTTCATGACGGTGTTTGCGTATCGCAAGCTGGCGACGCTGATCGATCAGCCGCTGCACCTGGGCATCACCGAGGCCGGCGGCGCGCGCGCCGGCGCGGTGAAGTCGGCGATCGGGCTGGGGATGCTGCTCGCCGATGGCATCGGCGACACGATCCGCATTTCGCTGGCCGCCGATCCGGTCGAAGAGGTCAAAGTCGGCTGGGACATGCTCAAGGCGCTGCATCTGCGCAGCCGCGGCATCAACCTCGTCGCCTGCCCGTCGTGCTCGCGGCAGAACTTCGACGTGATCAAGGCCGTCACCGAACTGGAGTCGCGCTTCGACGACATCGACGAGCCGCTCGACCTGGCCGTGATCGGCTGCGTGGTCAACGGCCCGGGCGAGGCCCGCGAGGCGGCGATCGGTGTGGCGGGCGGCTATCCGAATTCGATCTTTGTCGACGGCAAGATCCAGCACAAGGCGCACAACGACGAGCTGGTCGACGTGCTCGAAAAGCTCGTGCGCGAGAAGATCGCGGCACGCAAGGCCGCGAGGGACGCGTCTTGATCACGTTGTTCCGTAGGGCGGCCCACGGCCGCCGGCGGGCAAGGCCCGCCCTACCATTCGTCACGCTCGCATGAACAGATTCCAGTCCGTCCGCGGCTTCAATGACATCCTGCCGCCGGACACCGCGCTGTGGCAGCACCTGCACGCCGTGGCCGCGCGCACCTTCGCGGCCTATGGCTATGGCGAGATCCGCCTGCCGCTGCTGGAGCAGACGGCGCTGTTTGCGCGCTCGATCGGCGAAGTCACCGACATCGTCGAGAAAGAGATGTTCAGCTTCCAGGACCGCGAGGGCGACAGCCTCAGCCTGCGTCCGGAAGGCACCGCCAGCTGCGTGCGCGCCGGACTGGAGCACGGGCTGCTGCACAACCAGCAGCAGCGCCTGTGGTACGCAGGCCCGATGTTCCGCCACGAGCGGCCGCAGGCCGGTCGCTACCGTCAGTTCCATCAGCTCGGTGCCGAGGTGTTCGGCATCGGCGGCCCCGAGGTCGACGTCGAGCTCATCGCCCTGTCCGCACGCCTGATGCGCGATCTGGGGCTCCGCGGCCTGACGCTGGAGCTGAACTCGCTGGGCAGCGCCGAAGCCCGGGCGGAGTACCGGGCGGCGCTGGTGGCGTTCCTGGAGCGTCACGAATCGGCGCTGGATGCCGATTCCAGGCGCCGCCTGCACAGCAATCCGCTGCGGGTGCTCGATTCAAAATCGCCGCAGACGCAGGAGATCCTGCGCGACGCGCCGACGATGATGGATGCGCTGGATGCGGAATCGCGCGCGCACTTCGAGGCGCTGCGTCAGGGGCTGTCCGATCTGGGCATCGCCTACGCGATCAATCCGCGCCTGGTGCGCGGGCTCGACTACTACGGACGCACGGTCTTCGAGTGGACTACCGATGCGCTGGGCGCCCAGGGCACGGTCTGCGCCGGCGGGCGCTACGACGGTCTGGTGCAGCAGCTCGGCGGCACGCCGACCCCGGCAGTGGGCTGGGCGGCCGGCGTCGAGCGGCTGATTCTGCTGATGAAGGCGCAGCAGGCCACGGCGCCGGATGCGGCGCCGCATGCCTATCTGTGCGCGCTGGGCGAGGCGCCGCAGCGCGAAGCGCTGCGTCTTGGCGAACGCCTGCGCGATGCGCTGCCGGGGCTGCGCCTGCTGGTCAATGCCGGCGGTGGCAAGCTGGCGGCCCAGCTCAAGCGCGCCGACCGCAGCGGCGCGCGCGTCGCGCTGATTCTGGGCGACGCCGAGCTTGAGGCGGCGAGCGTTCAAGTAAAATCGCTGCGGGCCGGCGCTGAGGAGGCAAATGGCCCCAGCGCCAGCGCGCAGCAACGGCTGACGTGGGCGGAACTGCCCGCGCAGCTTTCCGGTCTGCTCCACGCATAACGATTTCGAGAGAGTGATCCCGTGACGACCCATTACGACGACGAAGCCCAGGCCGAGCATCTCAAGCAGTGGTGGAAGGAGAACTGGATGGCGCTGGCCGGCGGCCTCGTCATCGGCCTGGCCGCGATCTTCGGCTGGGAGGCCTGGCAGTCCTATCAGTCCGACCGCGCCCAGGCGGCGTCGCGCATGTACGAGGAACTCAAGCAGGCCCTCGACGAGACGCAGGGCGACAAGGCGGTGCAGATCGCCGACGCGCTGGTCCGTGAGCATGCGCGCAGCCCGTACGCGTCCGGTGCAGCGCTGTTTCTCGCGGCGGATGCCGCCAAGGCCGGCCGCTTCGACGATGCGCGCACCCGCCTGCGCTGGGTGCGCGAGAACGGCAGCGACGACGGCCTGCGCCAGGTGGCGCGGCTGCGCGAGGCCCGCGTGCTGTGGCAGCAGGGACAGCTCGACGCCGCACTGCAGCTGCTCCCGGCCGATGCCGGCGAGTTTTCCGCACTGGCCGAGGAGCTGCGCGGCGACATCCGTCTGGCGCAGGGTGATCGCAGCGCGGCGCGGGCGGCTTACGAGAAGGCGCTGGCGGCCAGCGGCGACAACACCGCGGTGCGCAACGGCCTGCAGCGCAAGCTCGACGATCTCGCCGACGTGGTGCAGTCGTGAGGCTGGCGCGTCGGGGCCGTTTCGGGTGGCTGCTGCTCGCCGCGACCCTGGCCGCGTGTTCCAGCGACGGCAAGGTGCGTGAGCCGGCCGCGCTGCAGGACATCGTCAATCCGCAGCTCAAGCCGGTGACGGCGTGGACCGCGAAGGCCGGTTCGGGGAGCAATGGCTACTACGCTGCGCTGGAAGCGGCGCTGGCCGAAGACGCGGTGTTCGCCGCCGACCGGCGCGGGCGCGTGTACGCCTTTGACCCGCGTTCGGGCGCGGCGCTGTGGCAGGTCGATACCCAGGCGCGCGTGATCGCCGGTCCGACGGTGTCCGGCAACGCGGTGCTGGTGTCGGGCATGGACGGCGAGGTGATTGCCGTCAAGCGCGCGGATGGCGCGCCCTACTGGCGCGCTGAGGTGTCCAGCGAAGCCCTGGCGCCGCCGGTCAGCGACGGCAATTACGTCATTGCCCGCGCTGGCGACGGGCGCGTGTATGCGCTCTCGGCGGTCAGCGGCGCGCGCGGCTGGGTGTTCGACCGCAGCGTGCCCAACCTGACGCTGCGCGGGCTCGGCAAGCCGGTGATCGCCGGTGGCCTGGCGTTTTTCGGCATGGATAACGGCCGCGTCGTCGCCGTGCGCATGCTCGATGGCCAGCCGGTGTGGGAACAGCTGATTGCCGCGCCGACCGGCCGCAACGAGCTGGAACGTCTGACCGACGTCGATGCCGCGCTGCTGCTCGACGGCGGCGAACTCTACGCGGTGAGCTTCGGCGGTGAGGTGGCCTGTCTCGACAGTGACAGCGGCCAGGTGCTGTGGCGCCGGTCGGTGAAGAGTTACACGGGCCTGGCACGGGCCGACAACGTCGTCGTCGTCACCGACGAATCCGGCGTGGTCTGGGGCCTCGACGCCGCCACCGGCGCCGCGGCGTGGAAGAACGAGGATCTGAAGTATCGCCGGCTGTCGCCGCCGGCAGCGTTCGCCGGGCGCATTGTCGTCGGCGACTTCCAGGGCTATCTGCACTGGATCGATCCGAAGGATGGCCGCCTGGTCGCACGCTCGCGCGCCGGTGGCGATCCGATTCAGGCGGCCCCGGTGGCCGGCGAAGGTCTGCTCTATGTGCTCAACACTGCGGGCCGGCTGACGGCGATCAAGGTCAACTGAACCCAACCCGTCACGCTGACGCCGAGGCGGGCTGCGGCCCGCCTTTTTTGTCCGCGCCGATTCGCCGAGAATGCTGCGATGAGTGAACGCTTGCCCACGATCGTCCTGGTCGGCCGCCCCAACGTCGGCAAATCGACGCTGTTCAACCGGCTGACCGGCACCCGCGACGCCCTGGTCGCGGACCTGCCGGGGCTGACGCGCGACCGCCAGTACGGCACCGGCGCGTTCGAGCGCCATACGTTTGTCGTCGTCGACACCGGCGGCCTGATGCCCGAGTCCAAGGATCCGCTGGCGGCGCTGGCGGAGGACCAGGCCAAGCTGGCGCTCGATGAAGCCGATCACGTGTTGCTGGTGGTCGACGCGCAGGCCGGGCGCACGCCAGCCGATGAGTCGATTGCGCGCCATCTACGCAAGCTCGGCAAGCCGCTGACGCTGGTCGTCAACAAGGCCGAAGGCCAGACCGCGGTGCAGGCGGGCACCGATTTCTTCCGCCTCGGCCTGGGCGATCCGCAGGCGGTTTCCGCCGAGCACGGCCAGGGCGTGCCGGCGCTGCTGCGACGCGTGCTGGCCGACCTGCCGGTGGTGGCCGCCGAGCCCGAAGACGAGGACGGCACCGTTCGGGTGGCCATCGTCGGCCGGCCCAACGTCGGCAAGTCGACGCTGGTCAACCGCTTGATCGGCGAGGAACGGGTGCTGGCGGCCGACGTGCCGGGCACCACCCGGGACGCGATCGTCGTGCCGTTCGAATATGACGGCCGCCCGTACCGCCTGATCGATACCGCCGGCGTGCGCCGGCGCGCACGCGTCTGGGAAGGGGTCGAGAAGCTGTCCATCGTCAAGACCCTGCAGGCCATCGAGCGCGCCCATGTGGTCATCGCCGTCGTCGATGCACAGGCCGATGTCGGCGAGCAGGATGCGCGCCTGCTGGGCCTGATCGCGCAGCGCGGGCGGGCGATGGTGCTCGCCGTCAACAAGTGGGACGGGCTTGCGCCTGACGAACGCGAGCAGGTGCGCTATCAGGTCAGTCTCAAGCTGCCGTTCCTCGACTACGCGCCGGTGACGTTCATCTCGGCGCGACACGGCTCCGGCCTGGGCGAGCTGATGGAGGCGGTGCAGTCGGCCTATGACTCGACGATGCGCGAACTGCCCACCGGTGAAGTCAACCGCGTGCTCGAGCAGGCGGTCGAGGCGCACCAGCCGCCCGCGGTGCTCGGGCGCCGGATCAAGCTGCGCTACGCCCACCAGGGCGGGCGCAACCCGCCGCGCATCATCGTGCACGGCAATCAGACCGAGAAGCTGCCGGCGGCCTACAAGCGCTACCTGGCCAATCGCTTTCGCGAGGCGTTCCGGCTCACCGGGGTGCCCCTGCTGCTGAGCTTCAAGACCGGCGACAACCCGTTCAAGGACAAGAAGAACCAGCTCAGCGGGCGGCAGATCAAGAAGAAGCGCCGCCTGATGGAGCGGGTCAAGTCACGCTGACGGCGCGGCATGATCGGCGCGCTATGGGCATGCTAGCGTGCGCGCATGAACGCAGAATCCGAAGCTGAGGCCGCTGCAGCACTGACCGATACCGCGCTGCTGATCCGCGAAGCGGACCACCCGGGGCTCGAGGCGGCGCGGGCGTTTGCCGCGGCGGAAGGCATCCAGCTCGACGAGGTCGACGCCGACGCGGTGCTGGGCGAGGGCGCGGCGCCGCCCTCCGCGCAGCACTGGGTACTCGCTGTGGCCGATGGCAGCGTGCCCCGGCTGATCGAGCGTGCGGCCGGGCAGAAGGCGCTGCTGGGCTTCCTGCCGATGCCCGGATCGGCGCTGCCGCGCCTGTTTGCGCTGCCGAAGGCGCCCGACGAGCTGCTGCGGCTTGCGTTCGCACGCGCCGGGGTGCCGATCGACCTCACCCACTGCAACGACGAGGCGGTGCTGAGCGTGGTCGCCATCGGCGACGTGCCCTTTCTCGATCAGCGCGGGCGTGCATTCCTGCGCGCGCAGCCGACGGCTTGGCGGCGCTGGAGTGTTGCGGTGGGGGTGTTCTGGAGTGCGGTACGGCACCTGTTTTCGATCCACCCGACCACGATCCGGCTGCAGATCGGCGATGAAGACCGGCCGCGACGGACCGCCGTGACCGGCATCGTCGTGCTCGAGAACGATGTCGACAAGCTGAGCAGCCAGCTGGTGGGCGAACGGCTGTCGGCGCGCGACGGCAGGCTCTCCGCGCTGCTGGTGGCGCCCGCATCGGTTGCGGCCTACCTCGCGGCGCTCGGACGCGCCATGTTCGGTGGACGCAGCCTGCCGCGCGCCTTGTCGTTCGTCAAAACCGCAAAGCTGACGATCGACTGCGACACGCCGCTGGACTATCGCATCGACGGCCAGCGACGCAGCGCGCGGCAGGTCCGCTTCGACGTGGTGCCGGAGGCGGTGATGGTCAATGCCGGTGCGGCGTTCGCGGAGGACAATCCGGAAACGCGCGACGAGCGCGACATGCTGCGGCTGAAAACCTTGCCGGAGAATGAGCAGCGCCTGGCATCGATCTGCACGCGCCTGCCGCTGTTCACGCATGCGCTCGAAGATGACTTCAAGGAGCTGTTCCAGCTGCTGCGCGACAGCGCGCGGGTCACCCCCGACTATCTGATTCTGATGCTGGCCTCGGCCCTGCTCGCGGGGCTGGGGCTGGTGCTCGACAGTGCGGCCGTGATCATCGGCGCGATGGTGCTGGCGCCCTTGATGGCGCCGATCGTGTCGCTGGCGATGAGCGCGCTGCGTCGCGATTCACGGCTGCTGCAGTCGTCGCTGCGCACGCTGGCCGTGGGCGTGGCGCTGGCGCTGGGGGCCGCGGCCCTGCTCGCGGTGCTGACGCCGCTGCGGCGCCTGACGCCCGAGATCGAGGCGCGTCTGCATCCGAGCCTGCTCGATCTGGGCGTCGCGGTGGTCTCGGGCGTCGCCGCGGCCTATGCGTATGCGCGCGAAAGCGTGATGAAAAGCCTGCCGGGCGTGGCCATCGCAGTGGCGCTGGTGCCGCCGCTGGCGGTCTCCGGCATCGGCATCGGCTGGGGCGATGGACGCGTGTTTGCGGGCGCGATGCTGCTGTTTCTGACCAACCTGGTCGGCATTGCCGCGATGGCGGCGCTGACCTTCCTGGTGCTGGGCTATGCGCCGATTCAGACCGCCGCACGCGGTCTGCGCATGCTGGCGATGGCGATGCTGGCACTGGCATTGCCGCTGTATGCCTCGTTCGCAGGCATCGTCGAGAGCTGGCGCATCGAAAGCCAGGTGCAGACGGCGGTGCTGGACACCGGGCGGCGCGAAATCCGTCTGCGCGAGCCGAAAGTGGCGATCGACGGCGAGCGCGTGATCGTCCGTGCGACCGTGCTGGCGCCGGATCTGCTCGCGCCGGGTGAAGTCGACCGGCTCAAGGCGCAGCTCGAACAGCGCCTGGGCCGCCCGGTGCGCGTCGAACTGGACCTGCGCATCGAGCGCTGAAGGGCGGCTCAGACGTTCAGGGCTGGAACGGCCACACCTGCGGAATGACGATGACGCTGACCGCAAACATCAGCAGTTGCAGCGGGATGCCGATCTTGAGGAAATCGGTGAAGCGGTAGCCGCCCGGGCCGAACACCATCAGGTTGGTCTGATAGCCCAGCGGTGTGGAGAAGCTGGCGGAGGCGGCCATCATCACCGCGATCACGAACGGCATCGGACTCACGCCCAGCGAGTTCGCCGCCGCCATGCAGATCGGGTACATCAGTACCGCCGCGGCATTGTTGGTGATCATCTCGGTGAGCAGCATCGTCATCAGGTAGGCGAGCGCCAGCACCAGCCAGGGATCGTTGCCGGGAAATTCGAGCAGAATGCCGGCAATGGCCGCTGCCGCGCCGGTCACCTCGAGGGCCTTGCCCAGCGCAAACGAACAGGCGATGACGAGCAGCACCTGGGTGTCGATGCTCTTGCGCGCGGCGCCGAGGCTGACGCAGCCCAGGGCCAGTGTCGCCGCAGCGCCCAGCAGGGCCGCGGTGATCATTTCGGTCCACCCCAGCGTCGCCGAGATGACGACCGCGCCGAGGATGCCCCAGGCGCGCAGCGCGCGGTCGAAGCGCGGCAACTCCGAGTCGGCGACGTCGCTGACCAGGAGAAAGTCCGGTGAATGCCGGTGCCGGTCGATCCAGACCGGCTGGGCCTCGAGCAGCAAGGGGTCGGCGGGCTTGAGCACGACCACGCCCAGGCCGCCGCGGACCCGCTTGCCGTCGCGGGCCACCGCGACCACGGCGGCACCGTAATAGGTATGGAAACGGCTGTCGCGCAGGGTCTGGTTGATCAGCGGGCAGCGCGTCGAAATTACCACTTCGACCAGTTTGCGCTCGGGGTATTGCTTGGTGATCGAGGCGTCACCATTGAGGGGCGTCTTCAGGCCGCGGATGCGCTGCAGTTCGACGATGGCTTCGACATCGCCGGCGAACACCAGGCGGTCGTCGGCGAGCAGGCGTTCGCTCGAGCTGACGGCCGGCACGATGCGCCCTTCGCGCTCGATCTCGATCAGGAACAGGGTGCCGAGATGGCGCAGCCCGGCCTCGACGATGGTCTTGCCGACCAGCGGGCCGCCGGCTTCGACGAGCATCTCGACGGTGTACTCGCGCGGATTCTCGAACGCGCTGGTGCTGGTCTGGCGCTGGGGCAGCAGGCGCCGGCCAACCGTGATGAGGTAGATCATGCCGGCCAGCGCGCTGGGAATGCCGACCCAGGCGATGTCGAACATGCCCAGGCCGCTGTTGCCGTCGGCCTTCCAGAGGCCGTTGACGACGAGGTTGGTGGAGGTGCCGATCAGCGTGCAGGTGCCGCCGAAGATGGCGGCGTAGCTGAGCGGAATCAGCAGCTTCGACGCCTGCAGCTGATTGCGCTTGGCCCAGGTCAGCGTCGCCGGCAGGAAGGTCGCGACCACCGGCGTGTTGTTGATGAACGCCGACAAGCCGACCGTCGGTGCCATGAGCCGCAGCTGCGCCGAGGCGAGGCTGCGCGGGCGGCCGAGCAGCCGGTGCACCGCCAGATCGATGGCGCCGGTGTCGCGCAGGCCGGCGGCGACGATGTACATCGCCGCGACGGTGATCATGCCCTCGTTCGAGAACCCCGCCAGGGCCTGTTTGGGATCGAGCACCCCCAGGGTCAGCAGCACCAGCATGGCCAGGATCAGGACCAGCTCCGACGACAGTTTTTCGCTGATCAACAGCGCCAGCGTCAGTGCCAGCACCCCCAGCGTGATCCAGGCATTCACATCCATTGCGGCACGGCTCCCCGTAAATGTCGCGGCCACCATATCAGCGGCGCGCGCTGATGCTCGCTTTGTACCGAAAACTTCTGTGCTTAGCCGCGATTCAGCGGCAGCGCCACTCCCAGCGGCCGAGCGCCGGGCTTTCGAGCACGATGCGGTCGCGGGGCTGCAGCGGGCCGACACCCGCGGGGGTGCCGGTGTAGAGGATGTCGCCGGGCTCCAGCGCCCAGGTCTGCGACAGGATGTGGATCTGCTGGGCGACCGGAAACAGCATCTCGCGGGTACGGCCCTGCTGGCGCAGCGCGCCGTTGACGTGGCAGCTGAACTCCAGATCCTGCAGGTCCTGCTCCAGGTAGGGCTTGAAGTCGCCCAGCGGCGCGGAACCGTCGAAGGCCTTGGCCAGCTCCCAGGGCTTGCCTGCGCGCTTGAGTTCGGTCTGCAGCTCGCGCAGCGTCAGGTCGAGCCCGAGCGTGATGCCGCCGACCCAGTTCAGCGCGTCGTCGAGTGGGATGTCGCGACCGCCGCCGGTGAGCTGAACCACCAGCTCCGCTTCATGATGCACGCTGCCGCGGCCGCGGGGCAGGGGGATCGGTTCGCCGGCAGGGACAATGCTGCTGGCCGGTTTCATGAAGACCACGCAGTCGCCGTCGGGCGCGTGTCCGAGGTGAGCCAGCTCGGCGACATGCTCGGCGTAGTTCTTGCCGATGCAGAAAATGCGGTTGACGGACATGGGCGGGGCTCCTCAACGACAAACGGCTGCCGAGGCAGCCGTCTGTCGCGGGTGGTCAGCAGCGGTCAGATCCGCTCTTCGATGCCGAAAGCCGCGAAGCCCTTCTTCTTGAAGTTGTCGCGGAACATGTCGCGCAGTTTGATCGCCTGCGCATCGTAGGCGTCCTTGTCCGCCCAGGTGTTGCGCGGGTTGAGCATCTCGCTGGGCACGCCCGGGCACTCCTTGGGCATCTTCAGGTTCAGGATCGGATGCACCTCGGTCGGCACCTGGTCCAGGTCGCCGTTGAGCGCAGCGTTGAGCAGCGTGCGCGTCATGCGGATCGAAATGCGCTTGCCGACGCCGAAGGGGCCGCCCTGCCAGCCGGTGTTGAGCAGGATGCAGCGCGCCTGATGGTGCTCCATCTTGTCGGCCAGCAGCTTGGCGTAGACGTTGGGCTTGTGCGCCATGAACGGGCCGCCGAAGCACGCGGAGAAGGTCGGGGTCGGTTCGGTGATGCCGACTTCGGTGCCGGCCACGCGCGCGGTGAAGCCGGAGACGAAGTGATACATCACGTCCTTGGCCTCAAGGATGGCGATCGGCGGCAGCACGCCGAAGGCATCGGCGGTCAGCAGCACGATCGTCTGCGGATGCGGGCCGCGGCCGTTGGGCATGATGTTCGGGTTCGCCGTCAGCGGATAGCTGAAGCGGGTGTTCTCGGCAATCGAGTCGTCGTTGAGGTCGAGTTCCTGCGGATCGCACTCGGACATCTGCTTGCCCGGCAGCGGCGGCACGTTCTCGATGATCGTGCCGGGCTTGGACAGCGCAGCGGCGATGACCGGCTCGGCGTCCTTGTCCAGATTGATCAGCTTGGCGTAGCAGCCGTCCTCGAGATTGCACAGGCCGTTGTCCGACCAGATCGTCTCGTCGTCGCCGATCAGGCGGCGCGCAGGATCGGCCGACAGGGTGGTCTTGCCGGTGCCGGACAGGCCGAACAGGATCGCGGCATCACCGTTGGGGCCGACGTTGGCCGAGCAATGCATCGACAGGCGGCCGTCGAGCGGCAGCAGGAAGTTGCCGACGGTGAAGATGGTCTTTTTGACCACGCCGCAGTAGTCGGCGCGACCGGCGACGAGGCAGATCTTGTTGCGGGTGTCGATGATGACCGCGGCTTCGGCGCGGCAGCCGTCGCGCGCCGGGTCACAGATGAAGCTCGGCACGTTGAGCATGGTCCAGCGGCGCTCGGCGATGTCCTTCACGCCGATCAGATCCTTCGGGAACATGTTGTGCGCGAACATCGCGTGCGTGGCGTACTCGCCGACGAAGCGATACGGCACGGCGAAGTCCGGGTCCGAGCCCATGAACACGTCCTGCACGTACAGCGCGCTCTGCTTGGCGTTGACGTGGGCGACGACGCGCTGGAGCAGCTGCTGATACTGGTCGGGATCGTAGGGGTTGAGGTCGGCCTTGAACCAGATCTGGTCGGCGACGTCGGGCCACTTCACCGCGTAGGTGTCCTTGGTGCGACGGCCGGTGCAGTCCGGATCGGTGTAGTACACCAGCGGACCCTTGACGCCGAGCTTGGTGGCGAACGCTTTCTGCGCATCCGACGGACCGTCGCGGCGCACGCGGCCCTTGTCGTTGGCGATGGCCTCGTGGAACAGCTCTTCTTTCGAGAGGTTGTATTTGTAACTAACTGTTTTCAGTCCGAAGAGCTTTTCAAGATCAGCCTGGAAGGTCATGCAAATACCTCAAATGGCGGGGAGATCCGGCAGGGCCCGGGCCCCAAAGGAGCGCAAATGGTAAGGAGGGGGGGGCAGCTAGGCAAGCTGCCCCGGGCACCGCGCCGCGCACCGTGCGCGGGATAACGCTAGCGCTGGCCTTCCGGCAGCTTGAAGCCGGCGACCGATTCGCGCAGCTTCTGCGACAGCACGCTGAGCTCCTCGACCGCGCTGGCGGTCTGGTTTGCCGAGCCGGAGGTCTGCACGGCGATGTCGCGGATCACCTGCATCGTGCCGGCGATGCGCGTGGCCTGTGCGGACTGGTTGCGCGCCGAGGACGAAATCTCGGTGATCAGCTTCGCCAGTTCCTGTGACGCGGTTTCGACCTTGGTCAGCGCCTGGCCGGCTTCCTCGGCGCTCTTGGCGCCGCCGACCACGTTCTGGGTCGAGCGCTCCATCGAGATGATCGCCTCGTTGGTGTCGGCCTGGATGGTCTTGACCAGCGTTTCGACCTGGCGGGTGGCGTTACCGGCACGCTCGGCCAGCCGCTGCACTTCGTCGGCGACGACCGCAAAGCCGCGTCCGGCGTCGCCGGCCATCGCCGCCTGGATCGAGGCGTTGAGCGCCAGGGTATTGGTCTGCTCGGCGATGTCGTTGATGAACTCGAGGATGTTGCCGATCTCCTGGGATGATTCCCCCAGGCGCTTGATGCGCTTGGCCGTATCCTGGATCTGCTCGCGCAGCGCGGTCATGCCCAGGATCGTGCGATTCACGGTCTGGGCGCCGTTATGCGCCACCTGCACCGATTGCTGCGCCTGCTGCGCCAGCCGCTCGGCATTGGCCGCGACCTGCTGCATCGACTGCGAGGTGGCGGCGATGGTGTGGGTCACCGCGGTGATTTCCTTGGCCTGGCGCTCGGACGCCTCGTTCATCCGGATCGCGGTTTCCTTGGTGCTCGAGGCGGCGCTGGCGATTTCCGACGACGTGCTGGTGATCGTGCCCACCAGATTGCGCATGTTCTGCACGGTGTAGTTGATCGAGTCCG
>JBFHQK010000015.1:0-20324 GCA_041592255.1 Fontimonas sp. | reverse complement strand
GCGAAGTAGCCGTCGCGACGCACCACGTGTCAGCAGAAGGCCGCCCACCGGGCGGCCTTCTTGCTTGGCAGCGCCGGCGCTTCCGCGCCGCCCGGGACGTTTCAGCCCCGGCGTGCGCCCGGGTCGTCCGGCGGTTGCGACAGCTGCGCCGCCAGTGCCTGTGCCAGCGCGGCGGCATGGCCGGCATCGTCGCGCCAGGCGCTCAGCCCGAAGCTGAGTTGCACCGCCACGCCCACCCAGACGGTTGAAACCAGATCGGTGGCCGCGTCGAGCGGCCATCGCGGATGCAGCCAGCCGCGCCGCGCGAGCTGTCCCACCAGTGACTGCCGCCAGTGACGCTCGTCGTCTTCGAGCGCGCGGATGCGCTGCGCGAGGCGGCGGTCGTGCTCGGCAAGCTTGAGCACTTCGAGCCGCAGCCGCAGTGCCTGCGGATCGCTGCGGCTGCGCGCGATCTGCGCCAGCAGCGCGCGCGTCAGCGCCGACACCAGATTGAGCGGTGCATCGCCGGATTCGAGCAGCGCGTCGAAGGTCGCGCGCCGGCGGTGCGCCTCCGCGGCGAGCACGAAGTCGAGCAGCGCCGCCTTGCCGCGGAAGTACTTGAACAGCGTGCCGCGCGTGACGCCGCTGGCGCGCTCCAGCGCCTCGACGGTGCTGCCGCGGTAGCCATGTTCGGCGAAGCAGCGCCGCGCCGCCGCGGCGATCTGCGCCCGGCGCAGCGCCGTGTCCGCGCGGCTCATCGGTTTGCGCGCCATCTCGGCACTCGTTTATTGTTTATACCAATCAGTATAACGATGAGCCGGTGGTTGTCGCTGCGATCCGGCGCTGGGGGATGAGATGAGCGGATGGGAAGTGCGGCTGCTGGGAGCGGCGATCGTGAGCGCGGCGCTGGGCGCCTGTGGCGATTCGTCGCCGCCGGGCGCGGCGGCACCGGCCGAAGCGGTGGCGGCGCAGAGTTACGACGTCATCATCGAGTCGCCGGCGCCGGACAACTTGACCGGCGCGGCGACCACCGCGATCGCCGCGACCGTGTTCGTGCCAGCGCATCGCGCCGGTGAACCCTACCCGCTGATCCTGCACAGCCATGGCTGGGGCGGCGACCGCATCACCGCGGCGGATGCGGCCGACAATCCCGGCGACGACGCGCCGACCAACTTCTACTCAGCCATCCTCGACCGGCAGGTCAAACACCTGTGGGATGCGGGCTATGCGGTGATCAGCTTTGACGAGCGCGGGTTTGGCGCCTCCGGCGGCGCCTCGCGCGTGATGGACCCGGACTACGAAACCCGCGACGCGATCGCGATCCTGGACTGGGCCGAAGCGCATCTCGAGCTGTCGCGCGACGGCGCCGGCGATCCCTATGTCGGCACCATCGGCGGCAGCTACGGCGGCGGGTTCCAGCTGCTGCTGGCGGCGCACGATGCGCGCGTCGATGCGCTGGTGCCGGGCGCGACCTGGTACGACCTGATGCAGAGCCTGGCGCCCAACGGCGTGATCAAGAAGCTCTACGATTTCGGTCTGTGTCTGTCGGCGGTGCAGGCGCAGCGCAAGCTCGATGCGATGACGCTGCAGGTCTGCACCGAGGCCGGCTTCAATCCGCTGTCCCGCTTCGAGGAGCAGGTCAGCGCCGATGCGCGCGAGTTTCTGGCCGCGCACGGCATGGGCCGCATCGAGGCGCGCCATCACAATGCGGACGACGGGTTTCGCATGCGCGCGGTCGATGCGCTGTTCGTCCAGGGCAACCGCGACGTGCTTTTTCCGATCGACCAGGCGCTGGCCAACGCGCGCTTTCTGCAGAGTCTGGGCGGTGACGTGCGCCTGCTGACCAACGAGCACGGCCACTACGTCGGTCCGCCGCTGTCGAGCCAGCCGCCGCTAGGCTGGTGGGGCTGCGGGCCGTATGACTCGCTGGCGGTGATCCGCGACTGGTTCGACGCCAAGCTGCGCGGCCAGCGCGACAAGCTGGCCGGGGTGCCGCGTCTGTGTCTGTCGCTGGACGACACCCACGCGCTGGCGCTCGAGACGATGCCGCAGGCCGGCGATGCACACGTGGTGGAGATCGCCGCCACCACCGTCAGCGGGGCGCAGAACGATGCCGGCGGGCCGCCGCCCACCTTCGTGCCCCTGGCCGGCGCACTCGAGGGCGACGGCTGGGTGCTGGCCGGAACGCCGGTGGCCGATCTGACGCTGACCAGCAGCGTGCCCGGGGTCGAGGCGGTGGCCTTCGTCGGCATCGGGCTGCGCGCGGCCGACGGCAGCGTGCGCCTGGTGGACGACCAGATCAATCCGCTGCGCGCCGGCCAGACCCATGCGCAGCGCGCGCTCTATACCATCGGCGAGACCCTCAATGCCGGGGACACCCCGGGCGTGCTGTTGTATGGCTCGTTCCATCAATACGAGCCCGGCGCGCCGACGAACTTCAGCGCCAATGCCTATACGGTGTCCGGCCGGGTGCGGCTGCCGCTGCAGCGGGCGCAGGCTCTGGTGCGCCAGCCATGAGCGTGCTCAAGGGCCTCGTCGGGGCGATGTTGGGGCTGCTGCTCGCGGCCTGCGGCGTCGGTACCTCCAGCGATGAGGCGCCGGACCCGGCGGGCACTGGCCTGTGTTTCGAGCAGAACTGCATCAAGGAGCAGCTGGTCGATCTGCCGCAGCTGGAGAATCTGCACTTCACGCCCGGCGGACGCCTGTTCGTCAGCGGCCAGGACAACCTCTACGAAATCACCCGCGCCGCCGACGGCAGCTTCCAGGCCACGGCGCTGTTCGCCGGCAGCGCCGGCTGCAGCGGCATGAGCTCGCGCGCCGAGCTGCTGTACGCGCTGTGCCAGTCCGGCAGCGGGCCGACGGATTTCTCCGGGCTGGTCGCCCTGGATCTGACGCACGGTGCGGCGCGGCCCGAGCCGATCTTCACCCTCAGCGGCATGACGCTGCCCAACGGCATGGTGCTGGCGGCCGACGGCCATCTGTACGTCACCGACGGCCCGATTGCCGCCGAGCCGAAGATCGTGCGCCTGCGCATCGATCCGGCCGATCCGCGCCATGTGCTCGGCCAGGACACCTGGCTGGCGCTGCCGCTGGACTATCCCAACGGCCTGACGCTGCGCGGCCGCGAGCTGGTCACGACGCTGTACGGCCCGGCGCTGGGCCAAGTTGCCGCGATCGCGCTGGGTGACGACGGCAGCGCCGGTCCGCTGACGCGCGTGCACGACCGCGGCCGCATCATGGACGACCTGTCGGCGCATGGCGACACGCTGCTGGTGACGGACTGGCAGGACGGCCGCGTGTTCCAGCTCGACGCCGACGGCCGGCTGCTGCGGCAGACCCCGCCGGGGACCTTCGCGCAGCCCTCGGCGGTCGAGGTCGGCCGCCCGCCGATGTTTCGCGGCGATGAACTGCTGGTCACCGAGCGCTACACGGGCTCGGGTCTGTGGCGGCTGGCGCCGCGTCGCTGAACGGGGCGCGGCTCAACGCACCAGCGGGTATCCCGCCTGGGCCAGGGAGCCGATGCCGCCGCGCATCGCGGTGACCTGCGTATAACCGAGCTGTCGCAGCTGGCGCTCGGCGGTCACCGCCCGCCCGCCGGACTGGCAGTAGATCACGATCGGCCGGTTGCGGTCGGGCAGCGCGCTCGCCGCGCGCGCCTCGAGATCGGCCAGCGGCAGGTGCAGCGCGCCGCGCAGGTGGCCGGCGCTCCATTCCGGCAGCGTGCGCACGTCGACAAACACCGCGCCTTGCTCGTAGTGCGCCTTGACCGCCGCGGCATCGGGCCGGTTGCTGAAGGCGCCGCGATGCCAGAGCACCGCCGCGATCGCCACCGCCGCCACGATGCCCCACTGGACCACACTGCTCATGCCGTCGGGGTCCCGGTGCCTGTGGAAGCCTGTTCCCGCTGCTCGTCCTGGCAGGCCTGCACCTCGAGCCACATCGCGTTGAGAATCGCGAAGCTGCACGCGAGCCCGAGGCCGAGAATCCATGCGAAATACCACATGTGACGGGTCTCCGAATTCAGTAATGGCTGCCGCTGCGCACATGTTCGAGTGTGACGCGCCCGCGCAGCACGCGGAACACCCAGGCCGTGTAGGCCAGGATCAGCGGCATGAAGATCAGCGTCGCGACCAGCATGATCTGCAGCGTCTTGGGGCTGCTCGATGCGTCCCACACCGTGAGGCCGTGGCCGGGATGCGTCGACGACGGCATCAGGAAGGGAAACAGGCTCAGGCCGGCGGTGAGCACGACGCCGGCGACCGCGACGCTGCTGGTGATGAAGGCCAGGCCGTCGCGGCGCAGGCGCAGCAGCAGGAGCGTCAGCGCCGCGCCGGCATAGGCCAGCGCGGGGGCGGCCCACATCCACGGCCACTGGCCGTAGTTCGCCAGCCAGCCGCCGCTGACTGTCTCGACGGTCTTGCGCAGCGGATTGGACGGGCCCAGCGGATCGCCGCTGACGATGCGGTGTCCGTCGACGCCCAGCGCCAGCCACAGACCGGCGAGGCTGAACAGCACGATCAGCGCCAGCGCAAACCGCTGGCCGGCACTGCGCGCGCGTGCCGCCATCGGCTCGCCCAGCTTGAGCGCGGCGTAGGCGCCGCCGTGCATCAGGAGCATGCTCAGGCTGACCAGGCCGGCGAGCAGCGCAAACGGATGCAGCAGGCCGAAGAAGCTGCCGGTGTAGACCGGACGTGCGATGTCGTCGATGTGAAACGGCAGGCCGAGGAACAGGTTGCCGAAGGCGACGCCAAACAGCAGCGACGGCAGCGCGCCGCCGACGAACAGCGCCCAGTCCCAGGTCTCGCGCCAGCGCGCATCGGTGAGCTTGCTGCGGAACATGAAGCCGACCGGGCGCAGGATCAGCGCCAGCAGCACCAGCAGCATCGCGAAGTACAGGCCGGAGAACGAGGCGGCGTAGAGCAGCGGCCAGGCCGCGAACACCGCGCCGCCGCCGAGAATGAACCACACCTGGTTGCCGTCCCAGACCGGCTCGATGGCTTCGAGGAACGCACGGCGCTCCTCGTCGGTCTTGCCGATGAAGCGGAACAGCGCGCCCACGCCCAGGTCGAAGCCGTCCATCACCGCAAAGCCGATCAGCAGCACGCCCAGCAGCAGCCACCAGATGACGCGCAGGGTTTCGTAGTCGAGCATCGTGGGTCTCCGTCAGTGCGTCGCCGTCGCGGCGGGCTGCGGCCAGTAGCCGAGCTGCTCGGGGCCGCGGCGGATCATCCGCTGCATGAGGAAAATGTCGACCACGAGCAGGCTGGTGTAGAACACGACGAAACCGGCCAGGCTCAGGCCGACGTGGGTCGCCGACACCGCCGAGATGCCGAGGAAGGTCGGCAGCACCCCTTCGATCGACCACGGCTGACGGCCGTACTCGGCGACGATCCAGCCCAGCTCGGCGGCGATCCACGGCAGCGGCAGGCTCAGCAGCGCGATCCAGAGGAAGCCGCGATGGCGGTCCAGGCGATGTTTGGCGGAGAGCCAGAACGCCACGCCGAACAGGAGGATGAAGAAGAAGCCCAGGCCCACCATCACGCGGAACGCCCAGAACAGCACCGGCACGTTGGGCACGGTCGACCAGGCTGCCTGCTCGATCTGTTCGGGCGTCGCCTTGGCCGGGTTGTCGGTGTAGCGCAGCAGCAGCAGGCCGTGACCCAGATCGTGCTGGTGGTGCTCGAACACCAGCCTGGCATCGGCATCGTCCGGATTCGCGCGCAGCCGCTGCAGGGCCGCATGCGCGTGCATGCCGGCACGGATGCGCGTGCGTGCGTGGTCGACCAGATCATCGATGCCCAGCACCTCCTCGTCGGTCGAGCGCGTCGCGATCAGGCCGAGCAGCCACGGGATGCGAACTTCGTAGTGGGTTTCGCGCGCGTCCATGTCGGGCCAGCCGACCAGGGTGAAGGCGGCCGGCGGCGGCTCAGTCTCCCAGGCCGCCTCGATCGCGGCGATCTTCATCTTCTGGTGCTCGGTGGCGGTGTAGCCGGACTCGTCGCCGAGCACGACCGCCGACAGTGCCGAGGCCAGGCCGAAACTCGCGGCCACCGTCATCGAGCGGCGCGCGAACTCGACGTTGCGGCCGCGCAACAGGTACCAGGCGCTGATGGCGAGCACGAACACCGCGCCGGTGACGTAGCCGGCGGAGACCGTGTGCACGAACTTCGACTGCGCCACCGGATTGAAGATCACGTCGGCGAACGACGTCAGCTCCATGCGCATGGTTTCGAAGTTGAACTCGGCGCCGACCGGGTTCTGCATCCAGGCGTTGGCGATCAGGATCCACAGCGCCGACAGATTCGAGCCCAGCGCGACCAGCCAGGTGACCACCAGATGGCCGACCTTGGACAGCCGGTCCCAGCCGAAGAAGAACAGGCCGACGAAGGTCGATTCGAGGAAGAACGCCATCAGGCCCTCGATCGCCAGCGGCGCGCCGAAGATGTCGCCGACGTAATGGGAGTAGTAGGCCCAGTTGGTGCCGAACTGGAACTCCATCGTGATGCCGGTGGCCACGCCCATCGCGAAGTTGATGCCGAACAGCAGGCCCCAGAACTTGGTCATCTGGCGCCAGATCTCGCGGCCGGTCATCACGTAGACCGACTCCATGATCGCCAGCAGCAGCGACAGCCCGAGCGTCAGCGGCACGAACAGGAAGTGGTAGAGCGCGGTCAGCGCAAACTGCAGTCGCGACAAGTCGACGACGGTCATGTCCATCAGGTCAATCTCCGGATTCGGATGCGGCCGGCGCGGCGGGCGCCAATTGTTGCTCAACCGCGTCGGGCGTGACTTCGACGCGGTGCCGGGGCGAGAAGAACAGCGCCCAGAGGCCGATGAGCGCGGCCAGCTTGATCAGCAGCATCCAGCCAATCTGGCGGCGTGTCTGTCCTCGCCAGTCGGTATGTCCTGTGCTCATTTCCCGGCGGCGTCGGTCCACTCGACGATGAAGGCGCCGCGCAGGCTGCCGGCCTCGAAGCCCAGCGCCTGATCGGCCGGATAGCGCTCGAGGGTCGCTTGCTTCAGTGCAGGCGCGACCGCCACGCCGTGGCAGGTCGTGCACATCGGCTGCGTGACAATCGCCTTCATGTAGCGGCTGCCGCGCGGGGTGGTGCGCAGATCCTCGAGCGTGTCGGCGGGTTCGCCGGCCGCCAGCCGGCGCGCAAATTCCTCGAGCACCGCGCGCGCCTCGCGGTCCGGGGCGTTGGCGGGATTGCGCACGCGCAGTGCGGTGCGACCCACGCGCACGCCGGGGCGACTGACATCGGCGGCACTCGCCGGCGCCTCGATGCGGCAGACGTCGATCGCGCCGAGCGGTCCGTCATCGGCGATCGCGCCGCTCAGGGCGGTCTTCAGGCCCATGCCGAGCTGCGCGGCGAAGCCGCGCCCCTCGGCGACGCGGGCGTCGACGGTCTCACGTTGCGGCGCGGCTTGCTCCGCGGCCGTGGCAGCGGTGGTCACGAGCAGCAGCACGATCGTCCAGCGCATGGGGCTCAGTCTGCCTGCTGGGGTCGCTTGCGGCCGGAGCCGTCGCCCGCGCCGGGGCCGCGCATCGGCGGCTCCTCGGGCAGCGTCACGCCGCGTTCGCGGGCGCGTTCGAGCATCTGCTGGTGGTGCTCGGCGCGCAGGCGTGCGCGTTCCTCATCGGTTGCGGCCGCGCGCATGCGGGCACGATGCGCGGCCCTTTCCTCGGCGCTCATCAACTGGCGTCCGAACATCGGCCTGCCGCCGCCGTCGTCTTCGGCGGCGGGCTGCGTGCCCGTGGCCTCCTCGGCCGCCATCGCGTTGGCGTCCTGCGTCTGCGCCAGTGCGGGCGTCGCGATGCCAAGCATCACGATGAACGGAACAAGAGCGTAGTGCTTCATGCGGGGCTCCGGTCGTGTCGGTCTCAGCGGCCGCTGCTCAGGCGCACGATGCCCAGCAGCTTGAGGATGTAGCGTTCGTAGAACGGCTCGGTGTTGCCGCTGCGGATCTTGCTGATGAAGTATTTCTCGAAGGCGATCTTGGCCCAGTGCACCCACTTGCCCCGCTTGGCCCAGGTGGTGTTGCGCGGCGGGATCTGCGGCAGGGCGACGAAGGCCACGCCGGTGTCGCCCATGTCGGCGAGGCAGATCGCGTTCCACGTCGCCTTGGCGGTCGCCGGTTGCTTCTCGATGTCGGCCTTGATGTTGGCGACAATCGCCGTGACCATCGACTCGATCATGTAGCCGGTCTTGGGCGCGCCGGTGGGGACTGGCGTCGGTTCGACCGGCGGGATCGCGACGCAGACCCCGGCCGAGAAGATGTTGCGGTACTTCGGATTGCGCTGGTGCTCGTCGATCTGCACGAAACCGCGCGGGTTGCACAGATCCTTGACCGCGGCCACCGGATCGATGCCCTTGAACGCGGGAATGACCATGCTGTACGCGAACGCCAGTTCCTGGGTCTCGCCGGGCTGGCCCTTGGCGTCGTGCTCGGCGACTTTCATCTTGCCGGCCTCGACGCCGAGGATCTTGGCGTTGGTGATCCACTTGATGTGGCGCTGGCGCAGCTCGGATTCGAGCAGACCCTTGGAGTCACCGACACCGCCCAGGCCCATGTGACCGATATACGGCTCGCTGGTGACAAAGGTCATCGGCACCTTGTCGCGCAGCTTGCGCTTGCGCAGGTCGGCATCGACGATCAGCGCGAACTCGTAGGCCGGCCCGAAGCAGCTGGCGCCCTGGGCGGCGCCGATGATGATCGGCCCGGGCTGGTCGAGAAAGGCCTGATAGGCGATCCACGCATCCTGTGCGTGCGGTGTCGTGCACACGGACTGAGTGTGGCCGCCGTGCGGTCCCAGACCCGGGATCTCGTCGAACGCCAGCTTGGGGCCGGTGGTGATGACCAGATAGTCGTAGTCGACGGTCTGGCCATCGGCCAGCGTCAGTCGGTTGCCGGCGGCGTCGAGCTGGGTCACCGCCTGCGCGATGAAGCCGATGCCGCGCTTCTTGAGCGGCTCGGCCAGGGGCACGACGATCTGCGACGGCGTGCGCCAGCCGACCGCCACCCAGGGATTCGACGGCGTGAACTGGAAGTGATCCTGGCTGCCGATCACCGTGATCCGGTGTTCCGGAGCCAGTGCCCGACGCAGATCGTAAGCGGCGGGAACTCCACCGATGCCGGCGCCGATGATGACGATATGTGCCATTGATGTGCTCCGCGCGGGCGGCACAGGTGCCACATCCGCTTGCAATGATGGCCGTCTGCCCCAGGCGGGACGATGACGCAGATCAATCGGCTTCACCGCGGCGTGCTGCACGCTTGCACTCGGCGCTGCCGACCACTATATTAGCTTCACCTAAATTAGATGGTGAGCGATGCTGGGCGGATTGTCAAGGAGAGTGCCGATGGTGCGGTCGCGTTCGGTTGCATTTGATCCCGAGGAGATGGTGGCGCATGCCGGTGAGGCGGCGCGCCTGCTCAAGACCCTGGGCAACGAGTACCGGCTGATGATCCTGTGCGCGCTGTCCGAGGGCGAAGCGTCGGTGGGTGCGCTCAACGAACGCGTGCCGCTGTCGCAGTCGGCGCTGTCGCAGCATCTGGCGGTGCTGCGCGAGGATGGCCTGGTATCGACCCGGCGCGAGGCGCAGACGATTCACTACAGCGCGGCCGACGGGCCGGCGCTCGAGGTCATCCGCGTGCTGCACCGGCTGTATTGCTGCGGCAAGCGTTGAAACACAACCACGACAACGTCAGGAGCAAACCCATGAGCGACAAGATCTGGCTGGACATTCCCAACTGCTGCACCCCCGGCGTCGGCCTGTGCACCGGCGGCCGTCCGCAGCCGCGCGATCTCGAGGCGGCCCAGGCCAAGGGCGTGCGGCGCGTGATCAACCTGTGCCCGCACAGCGAAGACCCGGGCTACGACGAGCCGGCGCTGGTCGCCAAGCTCGGCATGGAGTACGTCAACATCCCGATCGCCGGGCCGGCCGACCTGACCCGCGACAACGCCCGCAAGCTCGCCGAGGCGCTGGCCGGCGGGCAGGGCGCGATGCTGGTGCACTGCGCCAGCGGCAATCGCGTCGGCGCCCTGTTTGCGCTCAAGGCCCACTACCTCGATGGCCGCTCGATCGAGGACGCGCTCGCCGACGGGCGTGCCCACGGTCTGCGCGCGATGGAGCCGGCCGTGCGCCAGCTGCTCGGCGCCTGATCCCCCCACTTTCCAGGAGTCCCCCCATGACCACCAATATCGACAAACTCGTGTTCCGCATCGCGGGCCTGTTCGTGCTGCTGTCGCTGCTGCTGGCGCAGGTGCACAGCCCGTACTGGCTGTGGTTCACCGCCTTCGTCGGCGCCAACATGCTGCAGGCCTCGTTCACCGGCGTCTGCCCGCTGGCGATGATCCTCGGCAAGCTGGGCGTGAAGTCCGGCGCGGCGTTCTGCCCGACCGCAAAGGCCTGATCCCATGAGCATGCGTCACTCCTTTGCGGCGCTGACCGGCGCGCTGCTGCTCGTGGCCTGCGGGAGTGACGAAGCTCCGCCCGCAGCCGGCGGTCAGGCCGCCGCGTCCGGCGGCCTGGCCACGCTCACGGTCGCGCTGCAAAGCGTGCCGGACGAGGTGCAGTTCGATGCCGCCCTCGAGGCGATCAACCGCTCGACGGTGGCCGCGCAGACCAGTGCGCGCGTCGAGGCGATGCCCTTCGATGTCGGCGACTATGTGCAGAAAGGCGATGTCATCGTGCGCTTCCGTGCCACCGAGCAGCAGGCACGCGCCGCCAGTGCACAGGCGGCGGTGCGCGAGGCCGAGGCGCGGCTGGCCGATGCCCGCGCCGAGTATCAGCGCGTCAAGGATCTGACCGCACGCGATGTGCTGGCCAAGTCGGCGCTCGACCGCGCCACCGCGACGCTGAAGTCGACGCAGGCGCAGGTCGAGGCGGCCCGCGCATCGGCGCGCGCGGCCGACGAGCAGGCCGAGCACACCATCGTGCGTGCGCCTTACGCCGGCATCGTCGTCGAGCGCCATATCGAGGTCGGCGAGACGGCCACGGTCGGCAAGCCGTTGATGACGGGGCTGTCGCTCGAACATCTGCGCGCGGTGGTCGAAGTGCCGCAGCAGGCGATCGGCGCGGTCTACGCGCGCAAGAAGGCGCGCGTGATCCTGCCCGACGGCAGCAGCGTCGAGGCGACCGCGCTGCGCATCCCGCCGGCGGCCGACGCGCAGACGCACACCTTCCGCGTGCTGGCAACGCTGCCGGAAGGCCGGCACGGCGACACCGTGTTCCCCGGCACGCTGGTCAAGGTTGCGTTCGTGCGCAATGAACGCCGCGCGATGCTGGTGCCGGCGGCGGCGCTGGTGCGTCGCAGCGAGCTGACCGCGCTGTACGTGCTTGCCTCCGATGGCCGGCCGGCGCTGCGCTATGTCAGCGTCGGCGCGCCGGCCGCTGACGGTCGCATCCCGGTGCTGTCGGGCCTGAGCGAGGGTGAGCAGGTGGTGCTCGACCCGGTCGCCGCCGCCCAGGCGCTCAAGGATCGCGCATGAGCACGCCGCCAAGCGCCGCGCCGCGGCTGGGGATCTCGGGCCGCATTGCGCAGCAGTTCCTGACCACCGAGATCACGCCGCTGCTGGCCATCGTCGGCCTGCTGATGGGGCTGTTCGCGGTGCTGGTGACGCCGCGCGAGGAAGAGCCGCAGATCGACGTCACCTTCGCCAATGTGTTCATTGCGTTCCCGGGCGCAACCGCCCGCGAAGTCGAGACGCTGGTGTCGTCGCGCGCCGAGCAGATCCTGTCCGAGATCGAAGGCGTCGAGCACATCTATTCGGCGTCGCGGCCGGGGATGAGCGTGCTGACGGTGCAGTTCGAAGTCGGCGAGCAGCGCAACCCGGCGATCGTGCGCCTGTACAACGCGCTGTATTCGAACCAGGACTGGCTGCCGGCCAATCTCGGCGTCGGCCAGCCGCTGATCAAGCCGATGGGCATCGACGACGTGCCGATCGTTTCGCTGACGCTGTGGAGCGACATCCCGGAACTGGCCGCGCACGAGCTGACCCGCGTCGCCCACGGCCTCGAAACCGAGCTGCAGCGCGTGCCCGGCACGCGCGACATCGAGACCCTGGGCGCGCCGGATCGCGTCGTCCATGTGCTGCTCGATGCGCAGAAGCTGTCCGGCTACGGCCTTGGCATCGACGATCTTGGCCGCGCGCTGGCGGGCGCGAACGCCTCGCGCGATGCCGGCCGCTACAGCGCCGACAATCGTGACGTGCTGGTGCAGGCCGGCAGCTTCCTGTCGCGGCCCGAGGAGATTGCGGATCTGGTCGTCGGCATGCGCGAAGGCGCGCCGGTGTTCCTGCGCGATGTCGCCGAGATCCGCATCGGCCCGGACCAGCCCGAGCGCTACGTGCGCATGGGCGTGGCGCCGGCCGGCGCCGCGCAGGGGCTGGGCGCGGCCGGGCAGTACCCGGCGGTGACGATCGCGATCTCGAAGAAGCCCGGCACCAACGCCGTCGAGGTCGCCGAGCAGGTCATCGCCCGCGTCGCGGCGCTGCGCGGCATCGCGATCCCGGACGGCGTCAACGTCACCGTCACCCGCAACTACGGCGAAACCGCCAACGACAAGGCGCAGACGCTGATCAAGAAGCTGATCTTCGCCACCAGCGCGGTGGTGCTGCTGGTGCTGCTGACGCTGGGCTGGCGCGGCGCCTTCGTCGTCGGCGCGGCGGTGGTCGTGACGCTGCTGATCACGCTGTTCGCGTCGTGGGCCTGGGGCTTCACCCTCAACCGCGTGTCGCTGTTCGCGCTGATCTTCTCCATCGGCATCCTCGTCGACGACGCGATCGTCGTCGTCGAGAACATCCACCGCCACATGCAGCTCGGCGGCAAATCGCTGACCGAGGCGATCCCGGCCGCGGTCGACGAGGTCGGCGGGCCGACGATCCTGGCGACGTTCACGGTCATCGCCGCGCTGCTGCCGATGGCCTTCGTCTCCGGCCTGATGGGGCCGTACATGGCGCCGATCCCGATCAACGCCAGCATGGGCATGGTGATCTCGCTGGCGGTGGCGTTCGTGTTCACGCCGTGGCTGTACCGGCGCGCCTACCTCGGCCAGCCGCAGACGCATGGCGGCCACGGCGACGACGAGGATGCCGACGCGCACGAGGACTGGCTGCACCGCTTGTTCCGCACGCGCATGACCCCGTTCCTCAACCGCGAGCAGGGGCGCGGCAAGCGCGTCGGCCTGCTGCTGGCAGTGCTGCTGCTGATCCTGGCGTCGATGGGCCTGGCCGTGGTCAAGCTGGTGGTGCTCAAGATGCTGCCGTTCGACAACAAGTCCGAGTTCCAGGTCGTCGTCGACATGCCCGAGGGCACCACGCTGGAGCAGACCCAGGCGGTGCTCGACGCGCTCGGCCGCCAGCTCGACACGGTACCCGAGGTGCTGCACTGGCAGAGCTATGCCGGTGCCGCGGCGCCGATCAACTTCAACGGCCTGGTGCGCCAGTACTACCTGCGCAGCGAACCGTTCCAGGGCGATCTCCTGGTCACCCTGCTCGACAAGCACGATCGCGACCGCCAGTCGCACGAGATCGCATCGGGCGTGCGCGCGCCGCTGCAGGAGATCGGCCGGCGCTACGGCGCCAACGTCAAGATCGTCGAGGTGCCGCCGGGGCCGCCGGTGATCGCGCCGCTGGTGGCCGAGATCTACGGTCTGGATCACGCGCGTCAGGCCGAGGTCGCGCGCCGCGTGCGCGCGGTGTTCGAATCCACGCCCGACATCGTCGACGTCGATGACACTCTCGAAGCGCCGCAGGCGAAATGGATCGTCGCCATCGACCGTTCGCGCGCGGCCAAGCTCGGCGTCGCGCAGGCCGCGGTGGCCGACGCGCTGGCGGCGGCGCTGCGCGGCGCCGATGTCTCCTATCTGCACGACGACGACAGCCGCTATCCGGTGCCGGTGCGCCTGGAGCTGGGCGCCGGCGACAAGGCCAGTCTCGACACGCTCAAGGGCCTGCGCGTGCGCGCCGCCTCCGGCCGCCTGGTGCCGATCTCCGAAGTCGCCACCTTCCTGCCGGCACAGCGCGAAACCACGATCTACCACAAGGACCTGCTGCCGGTGGTGATGGTCACCGGCGACATGGCCGGTGATCTGGATTCGCCGCTCTATGGCATGGCGTCGATCGCCTCGACGTTGGCGCAGATGCCGGCCGAGGACGGCGGCGCGCCGCTGCGGACCTACCTGACGCGTCAGCCCGATCTGCCGGTGGACTGGAGCCTGAAGTGGGACGGCGAGTGGCAGATCACCTACGAGACCTTCCGCGACATGGGCGCGGCCTATGCGGTGGGTCTGGTGCTGATCTATCTGCTGGTGGTGGCGCAGTTCCGCTCGTACTCGGTGCCGCTGATCATCATGGCGCCGATCCCGCTGACGATGATCGGCATCATGCCCGGCCATGCGCTGCTCGATAAGCAGTTCACCGCGACCTCGATGATCGGCATGATCGCGCTCGCCGGCATCATCGTGCGCAACTCGATCCTGCTGGTGGACTTCATCCAGCAGGAAGTCGCGCAGGGCCGGCCGCTGCAGGAGGCAGTGATCCGTGCCGGCGCGATCCGCGCCCGCCCGATCGCGCTGACCGCGCTCGCAGCGATGCTCGGCGCGATGTTCATCCTCGACGATCCGATCTTCAGCGGCCTGGCCGTGTCGCTGATCTTCGGCATCTTCGTGTCCACCGTGCTGACGCTGTTCGTGATTCCGGTGGTGTACTACGCCTATCGTTACAAGACGGTGGCGTGAGGGCTGCGGCTCGCGCCAGTGCCGGCGCGGGCCACAGGTCCGGTCCCGCGAACGCTGACTGCGGGCGGTCTGGCGCGGACTTGCAGTGCAGCCCGCGCCGCGGGCGGCGGGGCCGCTGCCGAGGGGCGTGCAAACCGTGTAGGGTGCACGCTTTCGCGCGATCCTTAAGCGCCATTGTCCTGCGTCAGAGCCGGGTGTGACCGGCGCGGACGCCGGCTTGCTCCGAGCGGCCGCTTCATGCCTCAAGCCTCCATCGTTGATCCGCGCGGACGCCGCGCCCGCAGTCTGGCCGTCCTGGGCCTGGCGTTTGCGCTGCTCGCCGGCTGCGGCGGCAGTGCGCCGGAGCCGGGCGCGGCAGTGGCCGGCATCTACTATGACGTTCGCATCGACTCCGCGGTCGACGGCGCGGCGATTGCGTTCACGGTGTTCGAGCCGAGCCGGATCGTCGCGGGGCGCGACTATCCGCTGGTGCTGCACGGACACGGCTTTGGCGGTTCACGCCTCACCGCGCCGGATGCCTTCGTCACCCGCCTCAACGACGCCGGGTTTGCCGTGATCAGCATCGACATGCGCGGTTTTGGCGCCAGCGGCGGCGAGGTCCAGGCGATGGACCCGGCCTATGAAGGCCGCGATCTGGTGCAGGTGGTCGACTGGGCTGAGGCGCACCTGCCCTGGCTGCGCTACCGGCCGGACGTGCGCGGCGACACCAACCTGGTGCTGGGCGCCTACGGCGGCAGCTATGGCGGCGCCTACCAGCTGCTGCTCAATGCGCACGATCCCCAGGCACGGCTGGATGCGATCGTGCCGGATATGACCTGGACGCAGTTGCTCTACAGCTTCTATCCCAACCATGTCTTCAAGACCGTGTGGCTGACGTTGCTCGAGGCCGCGGGCACCGCCGGCAGCGGCGGGCGCATGGGCGCGTTCATCAACGAAGCCTTCGTCGAGGGCACGCTCACCAACAACGTCAGCGAATCGCGTTTCGGCCCCTTCATCGAGTTCGGCAACCAGTACTTCTGTGACACTGGCCGTGCGCGCCGGGTCGACGCGCTGCTGACCCAGGGTATGCGCGATGCGCTGTTCACCTTCAACGAGGCCTATCACAACTACCGCTGCCTGCAGGCGCTGGGCGGTGACGTGCGCCTGCTGACGCATCAGTCCGGGCATCTGGTGCCGGGACTGCAGGCGGCCGGTCCGCTGGCCTGTGGCAGCCTCGCTCAGGCCGACGCGGCCTACGCCTGGTTCCAGGAAAAGCTCAACGACATGCCCGGACAGACCGTGAACATCCCCGAGATCTGCTACTCGATCGCGGCGGACGACAGCGCGTCGGTCCAGCAGGTGCAGATCGGTTCGCCGACGGACACCGTGCTGAGCATCCCCGCGACCACGCTGGTACTGGGTCCTGCCGCGCGTCAGCAGGGCGCGATTGCGGTGGACCTGGGCACTGCGACGGCGCCCGCGCTGCTGGCCGGCATCCCCGAGATCCGCCTGACAATCAGTGATCCGCTGGGCGCCCAGTTCGGCGACCCGCGCGTTTTCGTCGGCGTCGGCATTCAGCGCGGCGGCGCCGGTGGCTGGGCGCTGGTCAGCGAACAGGTGCAGCCATTCCGCGGCTTTGGCACCGACGACGACCAGCTCAATGGCATCGCCGCCCGCCTGCAGCCGGGCGACCACTACGGCCTGTTGCTGATGGGCTATCACGATTTCTACTTCAACAACGGCAGCCGTGATGCCATGGTCGTCACCGTCAGTGGCAGCGTCGAGCTGCCCATCGTTAGCGCGGCTGACTGAGTGGCGATGACGCGCGCCCCGGGGCCGCTGCTGACGCTGCCGGTGCACGACGCGCTGCTGGCGGCGCGCGCCCGCGGCGACGCCCGGCTGGAGTGCTCACTGGATCTGGCGCGGTCGATCAGCGTGGTCGAAGTCGGTCCGGCGCACTGGTGCTGGAACGGCGCCATCTTTCCGTTTCTCGACAGCTGCAAGGCGCGCACGGTCTATCACTGGACCGGGACGTGCTTCGAGGCGGTGGCGCGATTCGGTACCGCGCTGATCAAGCTGGTGCCGACGGACTGGGGGCCGCCGACCTTCGAAATCGACGGCATCAAGATGCTGCCCACGGAGCGGGTTTCGCCGTACGCCGATGCCCAGCGCAAGGTCGCTTTGATCCAGCCGCAGGGCAAGCGGATTCTCGATACCTGCGGCGGTTTGGGTTACTTTGCCGCCTGCTGCCTGGAGGGCGGGGCGCGGCAAGTTCTCTCGTATGAAAAGAACCCCGATGTGATCTGGCTGCGCGGCATCAATCCGTGGTCGCCGGCCGCCGGCGGCGCCCTGACGCTGACGCAGGGCGACATTGCCGCGCAGATCCTGACGCTGGCGGACGCCTCGGTCGACGCGATCCTGCACGATCCGCCGCGCTTCGGCATCGCCGGTGAGTTGTATGCGCAGACCTTCTACGACCAGCTGGCGCGCGTGATCCGGCCGGGCGGCCGCTTGTTCCACTACACCGGCACGCCCAACCGGCTCACCAGCCGGCGCGATGTGCCCAACGAGGTGGCGACCCGCCTGCGGCGGGCCGGATTCTCTGCCGCGCTCGAAGGCGACGGGGTGCTGGCCGAGAAGGGGCGCGGCCGACCGCGCTGAGCGTTCCGGCCCGCGCGCAGAACCGCCGGCATCAGCGGCCGCGCCGCGCCCGCCGCGGCGTCTGTCCGGTCCAGCGGCGGAACGCGCGGTTGAAGGCGCTCTGCTCGGAGTAGCCGAGCAGCAGCGCGACATCACCCAGCGACAGCGAGGGGTCGGTCAGGTACTGGTGCGCGAGCTGCATGCGCATCTGGTCGAGCAACTGCTGCCAGGTCTGGCCGCGCCGGTCGAGGCGGCGCTGCAGCGTGCGCACCGACAGGTGCAGGTCGTGCGCGGCGCGGCGCAGCGTGGCGCTGCCGTCCGGCAGCTGGCGCAGCATCACCTGTTGCAGCGCGCGGTCAAAGCTGTCCGACTCCGGCAGCGCCAGCAGCATCGCCTGTGCCTGGCGGTCGAGCAGCGCGCGCAGGCCCGGATCGGCGTGGCGCATCGGCAGTGCCAGCGCGGCGGCCGGAAAGCGCACGCGTGTATGGCTGTCGCCGAACTGCACCGGGCAGCCGAAGAAAGATTCGTAGGCCTGCTGTTCGGCGGCGCCGACCGGCGGGTTGACGAAGGCGATCCGCGACGGCGGCGGCGCCGGTTCGGCCTGCCGGCGCAGGAAGGTCACCAGCGCGGCAATCGCCACCGAATCGGCGAGGTGGCCCAGCGGCGGATCGCTGCGCGGCCAGCGGATCTCCAGCTCGCCGGCGATCATCGCGGTCTGGGCGATGTCGACGCCGTAAAACAGCCGCTCGTAGCGGCGGTAGGCCGCCGCCGCCTCGGCCAGCGTGCCAGCCGCGGCCACCAGATAGCCGAGTACGCCGACATGGCGCGGCTGCACGGCGGCGCCGATGGCCAGCGCCGGCGCGACCTGGTGCGGCCGCAGCGCCACCGCGCGCGCCAGCCAGTCGGCCCAGGCCGACGTCGGCACGGCATCGTCGGCCGCGCGGCTGGCCAGGGCGGCGCGCAGCTCCGGCGCCGCCAGCTGCTCGCGGTCCAGCCACTGCGTCAGCAGCTGGACCCACGCCCCGGTCACGCGCATCAGGTTGGCCATCGGTGCTCGGTGTTGCGGGCGGCGAAAATGGCACCAATAGTCAAAAACGAGGCATCAATCGTCAAGGTCTGGGCCGCGACGCGCGCAACAATGCGGGTCGGCGGCAAGGAACGGATGCGATGGGGCTGGTGGAATCGATGCAGGACATGTGGCTGCACAGCGGCCTGGCGGTCTGGGTGGCGCAGGTCGCGCCGTGGCTGGCGCTGGACGCGCGCCAGCTGATCTTCGTGATCGCCACGCCGCTGTTCCTGGGCGTGGCGCTCTGGGAGTACGCGCGCATCAAGAATGATCCGCGGCGGATGGACCGCGGCGAGGCGGTGCGCAACTTCATGCTCGGTGCCGGCTACCAGCTCACCGAGCTGCTGTTCGCCGGCGTGATTGCGTTCCCGATCTATGCCTGGGCCTTCCAGCACCGCCTGCTCGACATCGAGCTGAGCTGGGCCAGCGGCGCGCTGCTGTGGGTGCTCACCGATTTCTGCTTCTACTGGTTCCACCGCGCGTCGCACCGGATGCGCTGGTTCTGGTGCGCGCACGTGACCCATCACTCGTCGGAGCGCATGAACTTCTCGACGGCGATGCGCCAGAACGCCACCAACATCTTCAACGGCGGCTGGTTGTTCTACGTGCCGCTGGCGCTGATCGGCTTCAACCCGGTGTGGATCGGCATCTGCTACGCGCTGTCGCTGGTCTACCAGTTCTTCATCCACACGACGCTGGTCGACCGGCTGCATCCGGCAATCGAGTACGTGTTCAACACGCCCAACCATCACCGCGTGCACCACGCCAGCAATCCGGGCTACATCGACACCAACTACGGCGGCGTGTTCATCGTCTTCGACCGTTTGTTTGGCACCTTCGCCGCCGAGCGTGCCGACGAGGCGATCCGCTACGGCATCACCCGCCCGCTGCACACGAAGAGCCTGATCGTCAGCTGGACGCACGAGTACGTCGACCTGCTGCGCGACATGCTGCAACCCGGCACGCTCATCGAGCGCCTGCGCCATCTGTGGCGGGCACCGGAGTGGCAGCGGCGCGGAGCGCCGGTGCGCCCGGACGCGCGCGCGGCCTGAGGCCGCCGATGCTGCTGCGCCTCAGCGGCGCGGGGTGCGGGCCGGTGCGTCGACCGGCGTGCCGGACAGGATCTTGCGCCCGCTGAACATCGCCGAGATCAGGCTGCCGCCGTCGCGCAGTTCCGCGTGCACGACCGCGGCGATGTGCAGCGCGGCCAGCACCAGCAGCGTGTAGAAGCCGTAGACGTGCACGGTGGCGAAGGGCTTGCGCAGCGCGCGCATGCGGTCGAAGGCGGCCTTGTCGTAGAGCTCCGGGGTATACGGCACCAGCGTCGACGGATCCACGCCGGGCGCCGCGATCAACTGCGCAAACCAGTGTCCGAGCGGCGGGTAGAAGAGGTCGGTCCCGGCCAGCAGCAGGCCGGTCACCGCCTGCACCGTCAGCAGCAGCAACAGCAGCGCGACGCTGATGCGGCCGACCGGATTGTGTCCGAGGTAGTGCGCCGCGCCGCCACTGCGCCGGGCGGCGATAAAGCCGCGCAGTTCCTGCAGATAGCCCGGACCGCCCGGCAGCATCTGGCGCCAGCGGGCGTAGCGGTTGCCGGCGAAGGCCCACACCAGGCGCCAGCCCAGATTGACGGCGAAGACATAGCCGATCCAGACGTGCAGCGTCTTGAGCGCGACTTTGCCGGGATTGGGAATGCCCAGCGCGCCGGCGTTGAGGATGACCACGCCGACCGCGACCAGTGCGATCACGGCCACGACATTGATCCAGTGGAACCAGCGGGTCGGGGCATCCCACACCGCATAGGCCTTCAGCTCGGCCATCGCTTCACTCCGCAATGTATTGGTGCAGGCACGGTGGGTTGGCATCCGTGGCGTGTCTGCGCCGGCCTACCGTAGCAGTTCTGCGGCGTTGGCGG
>JBFHQK010000014.1:0-20619 GCA_041592255.1 Fontimonas sp. | reverse complement strand
CCCCGGCGATGAACCGCCTGATGTGGGCACACCCGGCCACGCAGGCCAACCTGCAGACGCTGCGGGACCGCGGCGTGCACGTGCTCGGCCCGGGCAGCGGCAGCCAGGCCTGCGGCGAGATCGGCGAAGGCCGCATGTGGGAGCCGGCGCAGATCCGCGATGCGGTCGCCGCCCTGCTGGCACCCGGCGCCAGCGCGGCGCTGGCGGGCGTGCGCATCGTGCTCACCGCCGGGCCGACGCGCGAACCGATCGACCCGGTGCGCTTCATCAGCAACCGCTCGTCCGGCAAGATGGGCTATGCGTTGGCGGCGGCGCTGGCGCGGCTGGGCGCGGAGGTCACGCTGGTGTCGGGTCCGACGGCGCTGCCGGCGCCCGCGGGCGTGCGCCGCATCGATGTCGAAACCGCGGCGCAGATGCTCGACGCCACGCGCAGCGCCGCCCGCGACGCGCAGATCCTGGTCGGCACCGCAGCGGTTGCCGACTATCGCCTCGAGTCACCGGCGGCGCACAAGATCAAGAAGAACGCCGGCGCGATGGCGCTGGCGCTGGTGCGCAACCCGGACATCCTCACCGAGATGCGCCAGACGCAACCGCAGCTGTTCATCGTCGGCTTTGCCGCGGAAACCGAAAAGCTCGCCGAGCATGCGCGCGACAAACTCGCCCGCAAGCGGCTCGACCTGATCGCCGCGAACTGGGTCGGCGACGGCAAGGCCTTCGAGCGTGACGACAACGCCCTGCAGGTGTTCTGGGCCGACGGCGAACGCGAGTTGGCCCAGGCGCCCAAATCCGAGCTTGCCGGCGAACTCGCCGCGCTGATCGCCGAGCGCTTCCACGCCGCGCACCCCTGAATCGAAATCCGACAACCACCCTTTCGCATGAAGCAGGCCATACAGCTCAAGATTCTCGACCCCCGCCTCGGCACCGACCTGCCGCTGCCCGCCTACGCCACCGAGGGCGCCGCCGGCCTCGACCTGCGCGCGCTGCTGGAGGCGCCGCTGCAGCTCGAACCCGGCGCCAGCACGCTGATCAAGACCGGCCTGGCGATTCACCTCGGTGATCCCAATCTCGCCGCGGTGATCCTGCCGCGCTCGGGCCTGGGCCATAAGCACGGCATCGTGCTGGGCAATCTGGTCGGCCTGATCGACTCCGACTACCAGGGCGAGCTGATGGTGTCGTGCTGGAACCGCGGCCGCGACGCGTTCACGATCAATCCGGGCGAGCGCATCGCGCAGCTGGTGTTCGTGCCGGTGGTGCAGGCCGCCTTCGAGCTCGTCGACAGCTTCACCGCCAGCCGGCGCGGCGACGGCGGCTTTGGCAGCACCGGCCAGCACTGAAGCCGGCACGCCGGGATCACCGCCGCCCCGACTCCGTCATAATCGCACCGGCCGCCGTCACCGGCTGCGCACCCGCCCCACATCGGAGCGGCGCGTGGGCCCGCAACGGCAGCCCAGACGATTCCCATCCTCCCGGGCGGCTGCCCGGCAAGCCCCGCACCCAGATGCCGATCGACCTTTCCAGCGCGCAGACCATCGCCCGAGTCCTGACCGAGGCGCTGCCCTACATCCGCCGGTTTGCCGGCAAGACCATCGTCGTCAAGTACGGCGGCAATGCGATGAAGGACGACGACATGATCGCGTCGTTCGCGCGCGACGTCGTGCTGATGAAGCTGGTCGGGATGAATCCGGTCGTCGTCCACGGCGGCGGGCCGCAGATCGGCTCGCACCTGGAGCGCCTGGGCAAGAAGAGCGAATTCGTCGAGGGCATGCGCGTCACCGACGGCGAGACGATGGACGTCGTCGAGATGATGCTCGGCGGCCTCGTCAACAAGGCCGTGGTCAGCGCGCTCAACCAGCAGGGCGGGCGCGCGGTCGGCCTGACCGGCAAGGACGGCGGCCTGATCCGCGCACGCAAGATGCTGATCAAAGGCCGCGACATCGGCCAGGTCGGCGAGATCGAGCAGATCGACCCGCGCGTGGTCAATCACCTCGAGGCCGGCGGCTTCATCCCGGTGATCGCCCCGGTGGGCGTCGGCGCCGACGGCGAGGCGTACAACATCAACGCCGACGTCGCCGCCGGCAAGCTGGCATCGGTGCTGCAGGCCGAGAAACTGATGCTGCTGACCAACACGCAGGGCGTGCTCAGCAAGACCGGCCAGGTGCTGACCGGCCTGACCGTGGCGCAGGTCGAGAGCCTGATCGCCGACGGCACCATCCACGGCGGCATGCTGCCGAAAATCCGCTGCGCGCTGGATGCCGTCAACAGCGGCGTGAAGTCCGCCCACATCATCGACGGCCGCATCACGCATTCGGTGCTGCTCGAACTCTTCACCGACGAAGGCATCGGCACCCTGATCCGCGGCTAGCACCGCGGCCGGCGACGCCGGCTCAGCCGCCGCTGGCGCCCGGCAGCGGCAGCGGTTCGCCCTTGAGCGCGCGATAGCGATCGATGTCGCGCGCGAACTTGCGCCTGAGCTCGTCGCGCTCGGCGCGCAGCTTCTCGACCACATGGCGATTGTTCTCCAGGGTGGCCTCGAACTCGCCGAGCTGCCGCGTCAGCCGTGCCGGCACCTTCTTGTCGTCGCGGGCGGCGGCGGCGATCTGCTCCTGCAGCTGCAGGATGCCGTCCTCGTTGTCCGCCAGCGACTTCTCGGCCAGGCGCAGGCGCCCGTCGAGTGTCTGCAGGCGATCATCGCGCGTGCGCTCGAGCTCGGCGACGCTGCTGAAGGTCGCCAGCAGGAAGCGGTCATAGGCGGCGCGCTCCTGCGTGCGCTTGCGCGCCGCCTCCTGTTCGGCGGCGCGGCGCTCGATCTCGGCGATCTCGTCCGGGGTCTTCTGCCGCTCCAGCGTCTCGATCAGCCGACCATCCTCGCCGTACACCTGCCGCTCGCGCTTGGCATATTCGGGCGGCACGCGATCGCCGCAGCTGCGCTGGCCGCTGTCATCGGTCCAGCAGACGATCCGGGCCGGCTCGGCGTGTACAGCGCACGAACCTGCTGCCACCAGCATCGCCAGCAGGGTCCGTCGGGTCGACATCGCAGAGCCTCCATCCATGGGCCACCAGGCACGGTACAGATTATGCCCAAACCCCGTGCGCCTCCTGATAGCGCCGGATCGCGGCCACGACCGCCGCATCGACCTGCCCCCGACCGAGGTAGTCGAGCAGGGTCTGCACCGTCACCAGCGGAATCACGCGGATGCCGCTGTCGCGCTCCATTTCCTGCACCGCCGAGCGTCCGCTGGCGCCCTTTTCCTGGCGGTCGAGCGCAATCAAGGCGGCCACCGGCTCCGCGCCAGCCGCGCGCAGCAACGCCACCGCTTCGCGCAGCGCGGTGCCGGCGGTGAGCACGTCGTCGACGATCACCACGCGCCCCTTGGGCGGCGCCCCGACCAGCACCCCGCCTTCACCGTGGTCCTTGGCTTCCTTGCGGTTGTAGGCGTAGGGCACGTCGCGCCCGCCACACGCCGGGTCGGCGAGCGCGACCGCCACCGCGGTGACCAGCGGAATGCCCTTGTAGGCCGGACCGAACAGCATGTCGTAGTCGATGCCGGCATCGAGCAGCGCCTGCGCATAGGCCTGCCCGAGCCGACGCATCGCCGCGCCGCTGGAGATGCGCCCGAGATTGAAGAAGTAGGGACTGACGCGGCCCGACTTGAGCGTGAACTCGCCAAAGCGCAGCACATCGTGGGCCAGCGCCAGTTCCAGAAATGCGGCTTGATAGTCTTTCATCAGCATGAACTCGCGAATAATCGTGCAGAATTATCGCGCGCCCGCCGCGCGCCGTCTTTCTCGATCCCACCCGACATGCGCATCATCTCGCTGAACTGCAACGGCATCCGCTCCGCTGCCCGCAAGGGCCTGTTCGCGTGGCTGGCCCGGCAGGACGCGGATCTGCTGTGCGTGCAGGAAACCAAGGCCCAGCATCCGGACGTGCAGCACGATCCGGAGTTCTTCCCCGCCGGCTGGCATGTGCGCTTCCGTGACGCGCAGAAGAAGGGTTACGCCGGCACCGCGATTTACGCGCGCCGCAAGCCCGACGCGGTGCTCGACATTCTGGGCAACGACGAGTTCGACAACGAGGGCCGCTACCTCGAATACCGCTACGGCCGGCTGTCGGTGGTGTCCTTGTACCTGCCGTCAGGTTCCGCCGGCCCCGAACGGCAGGCCAGCAAGGACCGCTTTCTCGCTTTTTTCCTGCCCAAGCTGCGCGAATGGGGCGCCAGCGGCCGCGACTACGTGATCTGCGGTGACTGGAACATCGCGCATCGCAACATCGACCTGAAGAACTGGCGTTCGAACCAGAAGAATTCCGGCTTCCTGCCGCACGAACGCGCCTGGCTCGACGCCGTGCTCGACCCGCCACCGGGTGGCGCCGGCTGGGTCGACGCCTACCGCACGCTGTACCCGGACGCCGAAGGCGAGGCCTACACCTGGTGGTCCAACCGCGGCCAGGCCTGGGCCAAGAACGTCGGCTGGCGCATCGACTACCAGATCGTCACGCCGGGCTTGAGGGCCGCGCTCACGAGCGCCCGCGTCTACAAGGACGAACGTTTCTCCGACCACGCGCCGCTGATCGTCGACTATGCGCGCTGAGGCCGCGGCCGGCCGCTGGCGCACCGCGCTGCGCCCGTATGCGCACCCGCGTGTGGCCAGCATGCTGCTGCTGGGGTTTTCCGCCGGGCTGCCGTTCCTGCTGGTGTTCTCGACCCTGTCGGCATGGCTGCGCGATGTCGGCATCTCGCTGTCCACGATCGGCCTGCTGTCCTACGTCCTGACCGCGTACTCGATCAAGGTGCTGTGGGCGCCGGTCGTCGATCGCCTGCCGCTGCCGCTGCTGACGCGCCTGCTCGGCCGACGCCGCGCCTGGATGCTGCTGGCGCAGCTGACGATCGCCGCCGGCCTCTACGGCATGTCGCTGCAGGACCCGTCGACGTCGCTGTCGACGCTGGTGTGGCTGGCGCTGATCACCGCCTTTGCCGGCGCCACCCAGGACATCGCCATCGATGCCTGGCGCATCGAGGCCGCGCCCGACGGCCGCCAGGACGCGATGGCTTCGGCTTACCAGCTCGGCTACCGCATCGGCCTGCTCGCCGCCGGCGCCGGGGCGCTGTATCTCGCCGGCAGCGCCGACTGGCACCTCGCCTACCGCACGATGGCGGCGCTGATCGGCGTCGGCATCGCCACGACCCTGCTCGTCGCCGAACCGGCGGCGCCGGTATCCGCCGCCACCCGGGCGCGCGAGGCGCGTGTCGAGGCGTTCATCGCCGCGCGTGCGCACTGGCCGGCGCCGCTGCAGCGGCTCGGGGCCTGGTCGATCGAAGCCGTGGTGCTGCCGTTTGTCGACTTCTTCTCGCGCAACGGCACCGGCGTGGCACTGCTGATCCTGGCATTTGTCGGCTGCTTCCGGCTGACCGACATCACCATGGGCGTGATGTCGAATCCGTTCTACCTCGACATGGGCTACAGCAAGCAGGACATCGCCGTGATCGCCAAGGGCTATGGCGTGATCGCGTCCATCGCCGGCATCGTCGCCGGTGGCCTGGCGATGGCGCGGATCGGCGTGCTGCGCACGCTGATGCTCGGCGGCGTGCTGGTGATCCTGTCGAACCTGAGCTTCGCGGCACTGGCGCTGCAGGACCAGCCCAGCCTGCTGCGGCTGGCGCTGGTCATCAGCGCCGACAATCTCGCCTACAACGTCGCCGGCACCGCCTTCATCGCCTATCTCTCGGGACTCACCAACAGCGCCTACACCGCCACGCAGTACGCGCTGTTCAGCTCGCTGTTCACGCTGCCGGGCAAGCTGATCGCCGGCGGCTCCGGCTTCGTCGTGCAGGCGGTGGGCTACCCCTGGTTCTTCGTCTACACCTCGACGCTGGGCCTGCCCGCGCTGGCGCTGATCTACTACCTGCGCCGCGTCAGGCCGCCAGCGACTCCACCCGCTGCAGGCGCTTGAACACCTCGGCGAAGCGCTGCGCGATGTCGTTGCCGTCCGGCACATCCCAGGCGCGGTGGTAGACCGGCAGCCGCAGCCGGTCGATGTTGTCGGCGCGGCCGGCATGGGTCGCGCCCAGCAGCTTGAGATGGCGGATGATGCGTTCGTTGTCGCTGGCGACGTCGTAGTAGAAAGTCCGGATGCCGTTGGCGTGCGCGCACAGATGCAGGCAGGCCTGCAGCACGAAGCCGGCGCCACGCCCCTGGTACTCATCGGCGATGACGATGGCCACATCCGCGGCATCCGGCTCGCCGTTGATGCGGAAATAGCGCGCCACGCCGATGCCGGGCTCCTGCGGCCGGTCGAGGTTCATCGCTCCCCAGGCAACGTGATTGACGCCGTCGGCGCCGACCAGCCGTTGCAGCACCGCCTCGCTCAGCTCCACCGCATCGTCGTCGATGCCCGGCAGCCGGCGCCGGCGCGCCAGTTTCGACATGCGCCTGAAGCCTTCCCGCAGGCGCGGCGCGTCCTCGGGACGGATCGGGCGCACGAGAATCGGCGTTGCGTCGTCGAGCGTGTACTTGAACGCTGACGGCAGATGGGGCGTCCTGAATGCATTGAGCAACATGGCGTCACTCCTGCCGCGCCGTGCATGCGGCCTCAGAGATTGTTGAGATCGATCAGGTCCAGCGGGTTGTCCCAGCGTCCCGAACGCACGGTCACCTCGTCGCGTTCGGCACCGTAGTCCTCGCGGTCGATGTCGAATGCGCCGGAGTAGTCCTCGGGGGGCGCGCACGGCTGCGCCAGCAACTGCGTCCAGGTATCGAAATCGAACTCTTCGAGCGTGCCGTCGAACGACTGCACCAGCACGATCTCGGCATCGGCATCGATGCCGACCACTTCGAAAGGATCACCATCGGTCTTGAACCACTGGCCGACGGCGAGATCATTCAACCACTCCGCCATCTGACACCTCCTGCGCCGCAGCGGCGCATCCGGCTGCGCGCAGCGCCGATGGACTCTCCCGCACTGCGCCATTCCTTTTCTACGCCGGTCGCCGGTGCGCTTCAAGCGCCGGCCTCACGCAGCCTGCGCAAGCGCCTGAAACGCGGGCGAATGCGGGCGCCGTGCGGCGCCCGCGGCGTCACGGACAGGGAATCGTGTACCGCGCGTGGATCGCTTCGATGCCTTTGAGCAGCGGTTCGGGCAGCCGCACGTCGATGCTGTCGATATTGCTGCGCAGCTGCTCGAGCGTGGTGGCGCCGATGAGGGTCGCGGCCACGAACGGCCGGCTGTTGACGAACGCCAGCGCCATCTGCGCCGGGTCGAGGCCGTGCGCCGCGGCCAACCGGACGTATTCGGCGGTCGCCGCCGCCGCGTGCTCGCCGTTGTAGCGCCCGAAGCGCGCGAACAGCGTCAGGCGCGCGCCGGCCGGCCGCGCGCCGTCGAGGTACTTGCCGGACAGCACGCCGAACGCCAGCGGCGAGTAGGCCAGCAGCTCGACGCGCTCACGGTGTGCGAATTCCGCCAGGCCGATCTCGAAACTGCGATTGAGCAGGCTGTACGGGTTCTGGATCGAGACGACCGGTGGCAGCGACCGTTCCCGATGCAATCGCAGGTATTCGGCCAGACCCCACGGGGTTTCGTTGGAGATCCCCAGATGCCGCACCTTGCCCTGCTGCACCAGCTCGCCCAGCGCCGACAGCGTCTCTTCGATGGTCACCTCGCCATCGCCGCGGTGCGCATAGCCCAGCTCGCCGAAGTAATTCGTTGGACGCTGCGGCCAGTGCACCTGATACAGGTCGAGATAGTCGGTCTGCAGTCGCTTGAGGCTGGCCTCGCAGGCCGCATGTACCTGCGCGCGATCCAGACGCGGGCCGCCGCGCAGATAGGGGAACGCGCCCGGGCCGATCACCTTGCTCGCCAGCACGATGTCCTGGCGCCGGCCGCGCCGCGCCAGCCAGCTGCCGATGTACGCCTCGGTGCGCCCCTGGGTCTCGCCCCGCGGCGGCACCGGATACATCTCGGCGGTATCGACGAAATTCACGCCGGCGGCGACGGCGAGATCCAGCTGCGCGTGCGCATCGGCCTCGCTGTTCTGCTCGCCCCAGGTCATCGTGCCCAGACAGATGCGGCTGATCCGGAGGTCGGTCGTGCCAAGCGTGCGGTATTCCATCGTCGTCTCAGGCGGCGCCAAGCGCCGCATCGCGGCGCGCGACCAGGTCGGCAATCAAGGGCTTGAGGATCAGCTCGAGCGCGCGCTCCTGCTGCAGCCCGGGCACCACCACGGTCTTCGCATGCGACTGGAACGCGCCCGGCAGCTCCGCGAGCAGCAGGTCGAAATCGGCGCGTGCGCGCGAGTTGTCGTTGAAGTGGATCACCACCAGACTCTCCTCCGGCCGCGGAATCTCGCGCGCGTCGAGCGGATTGCTGGTATCGACCAGCGGCACGCGCTGGAAGTTGATGTCGGTGCGCGAATACTGCGGCACGATGTGCTCGACGTAGTCGGGCATGCGGCGCAGGATCGTGCGCCGCACCTGTTCCGGCTGGTAGCCGCGCTCGCCGGTGTCGCGGCGGATCTTCTGGATCCATTCGAGATTGATCACCGGCACCACCCCGATCAGCAGATCCATGTGGCGCGCGATGTTGACATCCTCGCCGACGTAGCCGCCGTGCAGCCCCTCGTAGAACAGCAGGTCGGTGCCGCCGGGCAGGCGCTCCCAGGGCGTGAACGTGCCGACCGGCTGGCCCCAGGTTTCGGCTTCCGACTCCAGATGCAGATAGTGACGCGTGATGCCGGTGCCGGTGTCGCCGTATTCGCGCAGCAGCTGTTCGAGACGCTCCAGCAGATTGCCGCCCGGCCCGAACAGCGAGAAGTTCTCGCCGCGGATGCGCGCGCGCTCGAGCGTGCGGCGCAGCTGCTCGCGGTCATAGGCGTGGAAGGCATCGCCCTCGACCAGCGCCGCACGCAGACGCAGCTGCTCGAACACGCGCGTGAACGCCTTCACCGCCGTGCTGGTGCCGGCGCCGCTCGAACCCGTGATGCCGACAATCGGATGCTGGACTGACATGCGTGGACTCGCCCGGGACCGATCGAGCGTACCGGACTCGGCGGCGCCGCGAAATGTTAGACGCGCAGGTAAGCGAGATCGAACACCGCATGCCCGAGACGCTCGCCGCGCTGCTCGAACTTGGTCTTCAGCCGCGTCGGCGGCCGCGGCACGTAGCGCCCATCGTCGGCCTGATTGCGCAGCAGCGGCTCGGCATTGAGCACCGCGAGCATGTGCGCGGCGTAATCGGCCCAGTCGGTGGCCAGCGACAGCCGACCGCCCGGCTTGAGCCGCGAGGCCGCCAGGGCGACGAAGGCCGGCTGGATCAGGCGGCGCTTGTGGTGGCGCTTCTTGTGCCAGGGATCGGGAAACTGGATCACGATCTCGTCGAGGCTTGCCGGCGCAAACCAGTCGCGCAGCACTTCAACGGCGTCGTGACAGGCCACGCGCAGGTTGGCGCAGCCCGCCGCATCGGCGCGATTGAGCAGCCGCCCGACGCCGGGCCGGTGCACTTCGACACCGAAGAAATCATGGTCGGGCTCGGTGCTGACACGGCTGAACAGATAGTCGCCCATGCCAAAGCCGATCTCGAACACCAGCGGCGCACGGCGGCCAAACAGCGCCGCCGGATCCAGCGGCGCCGGCGGCGGCTCGACGCCGTAGCGCGGCCACAGCGCGGCCAGCGCGCGCTGCTGGCCGTCGGTCATGCGGCCTTCGCGGCGGACAAACGAGCGGATCTCGCGCCGGTGCGTGCACGCCGGCGCCGGAGTGTTTTCAGTGACTCTCATGACTACGCATCCAGTCGGCCATCGCCTGCAGTTCGGGGTGGCGGGTTGCTTCGAGTCGTGCCACGACGCGGGCGCGGTCGGCGGCGGTGCGGTTCTGGTTCATCTTGAACTTGGCGTCGATGTGCGCGATCGGCAGGTGGAAAGCCACGATCTGGCTCAGCATCGCCTCCAGCCGCTCGCCGTCGAGGGCGCGCGTCCACGGCGGCGTATTGCCGGCCTCGAACGCCGCGACGCTGCGGTCGATCAGGGCCAGCTTGTCGTCACGCGCCTCGATCAGCTCGGGCACGCCGTGCGCGTGCACCGTGGCGTAGTTCCAGGTTGGCACCTCGCGCTCCGGCTGTACGTACCAGGACGGCGAGATGTAGGCGTGCGGGCCGTGGAAGATCGCCAGCGTGGAGCCCTGCCCGAACTGCTGCCAGTGCGGGTTGGCGCGCGCCATGTGTCCGGACAGCGTGCCGAACTCGCCGCCGGCCGCCCACAGCAGCGGCAGATGGGTGACCGCCGGTTCGCCGCGCGTGGCGGTGACCAGGGTGACAAAGGCGTAGGCGCGCATCAGCGCGACGGCGTCGTCAGTGGTCGGCGCAGCGAAACGGCGTGGCGTGTACAAGGTCATGGAACACCCCGGCAGACTTCGATCATCCCGTCGCGCGCCCGCGGGCGCCGCGGCTCAGAACGGCAGACCCTGCTCCGGGGACGATGCGCTCGCGAAGCGCCGCCGCGGCATGCGCCCGGCGCGGAACGCCTCGCGGCCGGCTTCGATCGCCTTTTTCATCGCGCTGGCCATCAGCACCGGATCCCGGGCCTCGGCGATCGCGGTATTCATCAGCACGCCGTCGCAGCCCAGTTCCATCGCGATCGCGGCATCGGACGCGGTCCCGACACCGGCGTCGACCAGGATCGGCACCTTGGCGTTCTCGACGATGGTGAGGATGTTGTAGCGGTTCTGGATCCCCAGGCCGGAGCCGATCGGCGCGGCCAGCGGCATCACCGCGACGCAGCCGAGCTCCTCGAGCCGCTTGCAGATGATCGGATCGTCGCTGGTATAGACCATCACCTTGAAGCCGTCGGCCACCAGGATCCGCGCCGCCTCGAGCGTGGCCGGGACATCCGGATACAGGGTCCTGGCATCGCCCAGCACTTCGAGCTTGACCAGGTCATGCCCGTCGAGCAGCTCGCGCGCGAGGCGGCAGGTGCGCACCGCGTCCTCGGCGGTATAGCAGCCGGCGGTGTTGGGCAGGATCGTGTAGCGCGACGGCGGAATCACGTCGAGCAGATTGGGCTCGCCCGGATTCTGCCCAATATTGGTGCGACGGATCGCGACGGTGACGATCTCGGCGCCGCTGGCCTCGATCGCGTGCCGCGTCTGCTCGAGATCCTTGTATTTGCCGGTGCCGACAAGCAACCGCGACCGATAGGCGCGGCCGGCGATCTGCAGGGTGTCTTCCACGAACCCTCCGGGGCTCACGAAAAAGGCGGCTCGGGGCCGCCTTTGCGCATCAGATGGTTGGAGCGGGCGATGGGAATCGAACCCACGCTAGAAGCTTGGGAAGCTTCAGTTCTACCATTAAACTACGCCCGCTCGGCGGAGGCGCATTGTAGTCCAAGGCCGCGCCCCCGGTTCAACCCCCACGTGTCCGGCATGCAGATCACCGTCAACAGCGAAGCCCGCCGGCTCGACCGGCCGCTGACCATCGCCGAACTGCTCGACGAGCTGGGCCTGGGCGGGCGTCGCGTCGCGGTCGAGCGCAACGGCGAGATCGTGCCGCGCTCGCGCCACCCCCAGACGCCGCTGGCCGATGGCGATCAGCTGCTGATCGTGCAGGCGATCGGCGGCGGCTGAGGAAGCCGCAGGCTGCGCGCGCCGGCGGCACGCCGGCGCGACGCTACCAGCTCGCCAGCGCCGACAGCACCACGCCTGCGCCCGGCGCGTCGATGCCGGAGCCGTGTTCGCGGTAGTCCTTGTCGAGCAGATTGCGGCCGTCAGCCTGCAGCCGCAGCCACGCGCGCGGCTCCCAGCCCAGCCGCAGGTTCAGCGTCGCCCAGCCGCCGGTGCCGGCCGGATTGATGCGCGTGTCGTTGCGGTCGTCGTCGTCGAGGCGTTCCTGCGCGCCGGCGAACAGCAGATACGGCTCCACGGTCACCGCCGGCGCCACCGCCATCCGCACGCCGATCTGGCCGTTGAGCGGCGGAATGCGATTGGCCGGCGTCGTCGGCTGCCCGGCGCGCAACTCCTGGCCGTAGGTCCAGTTCAGCACCGCATAGGCGTCCAGCGCCGCGGCGCGGTAACCGGCGGCGGTTTCCACCCCCCAGTAGCGGGCCTGGGCGATGTTGCGGCTCTGCACCTCGACACAGCCCGCGGACGCCGAACAGCCCAGATCGCCCTGCGCGACGGTGTTGCCGGTCGGTTCGCGCGCCTCGATGCGGTCGTCATAGTCGGCGTAGAACGCCGTGGCCTCGGCGCGCCAACCGGCGTGGCGCCAGCGCAGGCCGGTATCCAGCGCGCGCACGGTTTCCGGCTGCAGCGCCGGGTTGGGCACATTGACCTGCTCGACGCCGCCGCTCGCCCGCGGGCCGAGCGTGCCCAGATCGAACAGGTTGGGCGCGCGAAAACCGCGCGCTGCGGTGGCGCTCCAGGCCAGTGCCGGCGTCAGCTCGACCAGCGAACCCAGCTGCCAGGTGAGGTCATCATCGGTAAACGCGCTCGCGGCGCTGACTGCGGTGGCGGTCAGATCGGTGGCGACACGGCTGTAGCGCAGCCCCGCGTCCAGCCGCCAGCGCGGCAGCGCCTGCCATTGCCCCAGCAGGTAGACGCCTTGGCTGTCCTGACGGGCGCCGTCAGGAAACGTGCTGATCGTATCGGTCGTCGTGCCGGACGACAGGGCGGTGCGCTGCTTGGCGCTGTCGATGCGGTCGCGATACAGATCCACCCCGTAGCGCAGGCGTAGCGTCTCGCCCAGCGGCGTCCACGCCTGCAGCGTGATGCCGCTCAGCGTACTGCGGTTCTGCTCGGTATCGATGCGACGGCTGTTGGGCTGGCGCAGACGATCGTCGTTGACGATCTGCTGTGCGGCATGCAGCTCCAGACCGCGCAGCACGCCCAGCGCGCCGAGATAGCGGTAGCGCGCATGCAGGAACTGACGGTCGTTGGGCTTGAAGTACGACTGCAGGTCGCCGCCCGCGCCGCCCGGCCCGCCGGCGACGTCGAAGTAGCGCGCCAGCCGCGGAAACTCGAAATACTGCGCCGACAGCATCAGCTCATGCGGCGAGTCCGGGGTCCACAGCAGCTTGGCGTCGTAGCCGCGCGCGAGATAGTCGGTCAGGGGTTCGCGCCCGCCGCCGCCCAGATCGCGCTCGCCGTAGTCCATCACCGTCACGCCGGACGAAAACGACAGCGCGCGACTGCCGACCGCCGCCTCGGCGCGGGCGATCCGCGACAGATCCGCACTGCCGTACTGCAGGCGCAGCTTGCCCGCCGTCTGCACCCCGTCGCCCGCAAAGCGGTATTCGGGCGTGAGCAGCTGGACCACGCCGCCCATCGCGTCCGAGCCGTACAGCGTCGCTCCGGGCCCGCGCTGCAGTTCGACGCGCTCGATGTTGTACGGATCGACCAGCGCGATGTACTGGCTCGGCGAGTTGCGGAAAAACGCATGGTTCAGCCGCATGCCGTCCACCAGGTGCAGCACCTCCGAGCCCTTGAGGCCGCGGACGATGATGATCCCCTGCCCCGGCCCCGAGGCCTGGGTGAACGCCCCGGCCTGGCCGCGCAGCAGCTCGGTCCAGGTCTGCGGCGACTCGCGCTCGATCTGCGCGCGCGTCAGCAGCGTCATCGCCTGCGGCGCGGCCGCGGCGTCGGCGTCCCCGCGGCTGGCGGTGACCTGCAGGGTCTCGAGCTGCGCCGGTGCATCCGCCGCCGCAGCCAGCAGCGGCGCCCCGAGCGCCAGCGCCGCCACCCCTGCCCGCACCATTGCCTGCATCGCTGCCCCCGATTCAACCGCGCGCATCCTGCCCGATCCCGATGCTGAAAGCACTCGACCCCACCCAACGTAGCGCCCGGCACGGACGCCCGTGATGCCGCGCTGCAGATTGTGTTCAGCGGAACCGCGGACGCGAGCCGCTACACTGAGCGCCCTGCCCTCCATGCCCACGAACGGAGTCGAATCGGACTATGGCCAAGCCGCTCAAGATCGTGCTCATCATCATCGGCGCGCTGCTGCTGCTGATCGTCGCCGCCGCCGTCGCGCTGCCACTGCTGTTCGACCCCAACAGTTTCCGCGGCCGCATCGCCACCGCCGTCAACGAGCAGACCGGACGTGCGTTCGAGGTCGGCAACATCGACCTGCGCGTGTTCCCCTGGCTGCGCGTGGCCATCGCCGACGCGCGGCTGGCGCAGGCCGAAGGCTTTGGCGATGCGCCGTTTGCCGAGGTCCGCGAACTGGGCGTCGGCGTCAAGCTGCTGCCGCTGATCTTCGAGCGGCAGGTGCAGATCAGCAGCGTGAAACTCGCCGGCCTGCGGCTCAATCTCGCGGTCAACGCGCAGGGCGTCAGCAACTGGCAGGATCTGCTCGAGCGCGAGCCGGCGGAAGAAGAGACCATCAGCCCGGACGCCGACGCACAGCCGCCGATCAAGCTCGAGGACATCGACATCGCCGGCATCGAGATCAGCGACGCCGCGATCCGCTACAGCGACGCGCGCGCGGGCGCGGGCTATCGCATCGAGCCGCTGAATCTGCAGATCGGCGCGCTCAAACCCGGCGAACCGTTCGACCTCGACCTCAGCCTGAGCGCCCTGGCCGACGCGCCCAAGGCCCAGGTCGACCTGACGCTGAAGTCGACCGTCGTGCCTACGCTCGACACGCGCCGGATCGCGCTCAAGGACGCGCGTCTGGGCTTCAAGGCGCAGGCCGGCGAGCCCGTGCTCGAAGCCGAGGGCACGCTCTCGGCGCAGGTGCTGGCGGATCTCGCGCAGCAGCTGTTCTCCATCGACGGCCTGAAACTGGAGACCACGGCCGGCGGCGCCGGCATTCCCGGCGGACGGCAGTCCGCCACGCTCAGCGGCCGGCTGAGTTTCGATCAGAAAAACGGCACGCTGACGCTGGATGACGCGCGCATGGAGGCCGCCGGCGTGGTCGCCACCACCGCGATCAAGGGCGAGAACCTCAACGGCGAGCAGCCGCGGCTGTCCGGCCCGATCACGGTGGCGCCGTTCTCGCCGCGCGCGACGCTCAAGCAGCTGGGCATCCCGCTCGAAACGGCCGACGCCAAGGCGCTGACACAGGCCAGCTTCAAGGCCCAGTATGCGGGCAGCTTCACGTCCGCGACCTTCAGCGACCTCAAACTCGCGCTCGACGACACCACACTGCAGGGCCGGCTTGCGGTCACCGACTTCGCCACCCAGGCGCTCGAGTTCGCGCTCAAGGCCGATACGCTCGACGCCGACCGCTACCTGCCGCCCAAGACCGAGGCGCAGAAACAGGAGCAGGCCGGCAAGGACGACGGCGACATCAACGCCATCGAATTGCCGACCGAGGCGCTCGACCAGCTCAATGCCAACGGCACGCTCGACATCGCGAGCCTGACCCTCAACGGCATCCAGCTCAGCGACGTGCGCCTCAAGCTCAGCGGCGGCGCCAAGTCCGCCAAGACGCAGGACCTGAGCGCCAAGCTCTACGGCGGCACGGTCAATCTGAGCAACCGCTACAGCGGCGAAGGCACACCGGCGTTCGCCCTCAAGACCAGCCTCGCCGCACTCAGCGCCGCGCCGTTCCTGCAGGATTTCCTCGGCAAGGACTACGTCAGCGGACTGGGCAATCTCAGCCTCGATGTCACCAGCCGCGGCCGCACCGTCGGCGACCTGCGCAAGGCGCTCAACGGCAGCATCGCGGTCAAGGTCGAAAACGGCGCGGTCAAGGGCTTCAACCTCGGCCAGATCCTGCGCCAGGGTCAGGCCCTGCTCGCCGGCCAGGCCGCGCCCGCCGAAGGCGAGCCCCAGCAGACCGATTTCGCCGCCCTCACCGCGAGCGCGACGATCGTCAACGGCATGCTCAAGACCGACGACCTCGCCGCTGCCAGTCCGGCCTTTCGTCTGGCCGGCAGCGGCCAGATCGATCTCGTCAACGAGACCATCCGCTTCCTCGCCAAGCCCACCGTGGTCGAGACCGCCAAGGGCCAGGGCGGCAAGGGCCTCGAACAGCTCAAGGGCCTGACCGTGCCGATCGAGATCAGCGGCAACCTGTTCTCGCCCAAGTACAAGCTCGGCCTCGAGGATGCCCTCAAGGCCAAGGCCAAGGACAAGCTCAAGGACACGCTGGCCAAGGAACTCGACCTGCCCGCCGGCGAGAGCAGCGAGCAGCAGCTCAAGGAGAAGGCCGCCGAGAAGCTCGGTGACCTGCTGTTCGGCAAGAAGAAGAAGGTCCCCGCAGCCGAGCCCGCGCCGACCGAAACGCCGGCCAGCGAACCGCCGCCGCAGTGAGGCGGCTGGTCCTCGTCGCGTGCTGCCTCGGCGGCGCGCCTGCACACGCAGCCGAAATCGACCGGCTCGACATCCGCCACCACGGCGAGCGCTATCAGATGCAGCTCGAGGCGCGCCTCGACGCACCGCTGACGGCGAGCTATGCGACCTTCCGCGCGTTTGAAAACCTGCCGCGCATCAACGACGCCGTCGAAGCCGTGCAGCCCCTCGCCGGTGCGCCCGCCGGCGCACAGCGCCTCTACACGCGCGTGCGCATCTGTGTCTGGCTGTTTTGCAAGCAGCTCGAGCAGGTGCAGGACCTGCGCGAAGCCGATAACGGCGCCGGCCGCGGCCTCGACGCCACCGTGATCCCCGCGCTGAGCAATCTGCGCTACGGCCGCGCGCACTGGCGCATGCGCGACTGCGCGCCGCAGACCTGCCTGACCTTCACAGCTGAACTCGAACCCGCATTCTGGGTACCGCCGCTGATCGGGCCGTGGGCGATCGAACGGGCGATGCGCCGCGAGGCGCTGCAGACGGCGACGGGGATCGAACGCCTGGCCCGGCAGGAGCCGGACGCATGAGCCCCAGCGCCGCGCAGACCGCCGCATTTGCCCCGCGCCTGCTCGATTGGTTTGACCGCCACGGCCGCCACGACCTGCCCTGGCAGCATCCGCGCACGCCCTACCGCGTGTGGCTGTCGGAAATCATGCTGCAGCAGACCCAGGTCACGACCGTCATCCCCTACTTCGAACGCTTCCTCGCGCGCTTTCCGGACGTGCTGCGCCTCGCGGCCGCACCGGTGGACGAGGTGCTCGCGCTCTGGTCGGGCCTGGGCTATTACGCCCGCGCACGCAACCTGCACCGCTGCGCCCGGCAGCTGGTCGCCGAGCATGGCGGCGAGTTTCCGCAGACGCTTGAGGCGCTCAGCGCACTGCCGGGCATCGGCCGCTCCACCGCCGGTGCGATCCTGGCGCAGGCCTGGGATCTGCGCGTGCCGATCCTCGACGGCAACGTCCGCCGCGTACTCGCGCGCTTCGGCGCGATTGCCGGCTGGCCGGGCGCGCCCGCGGTGCAGAAGCAGCTGTGGGCGCTCTCCACCGCGCTGCTGCCGCACGCACGTCTGGCCGATTACACGCAGGCGCTGATGGATCTCGGCGCCACCGTGTGCAGCGCGCGCAAACCGGCCTGCGACCGCTGCCCGCTGGCACCGGACTGCGCCGCCCTGGCCCACAACGCCGTGGCCGCCTACCCGCAGCCGCGTCCGCCGCGCCCGCGGCCGCAACGCACCGCGCGGCTGCTGCTGGCGTACAGCCCCGATGGCGCGCTGCTGCTCGAACGCCGTGCGTCGCAGGGAATCTGGGGCGGCCTGTGGTGCCCGCCGCTGCTCGACGACGAGCGCCTCGCCAGCGGTCCCTGGACCGACGGGCTGCTGGCGTGCGCGCAGCACACCGAGGACCTGTCGCCGGTGCGCCATGCGTTTACGCACTTCGACCTCGAACTGCGGCCGCTGTGCGTGCGCCTGGCCACCGCGCCGGCGCTGACCGAGCCCGATCGGCAGCGCTGGGTTACGCTATCGGCCCTGCCGGCGCTGGGCCTGCCCGCGCCGGTCCGCAGACTGATCGCCCCCTTTTCGTTTCCGCCATGAGCCGCACCGTCCACTGCATCAAGCTCGGCACCCAGGCCCCCGGCCTCGCGCGCCCGCCGCTGCCCGGCCCGCTGGGCCAGCGCATCTTTGAACAGGTCTCGCAGCAGGCCTGGCAGGAGTGGCTGGCGCAGCAGACCCGGCTGATCAACGAGTACCGCCTGGTGCTCGCCGACGCCAAGGCGCGCAAGTTCCTCGCCGAGGAGATGGAGCGCTATTTCTTCGGCGACGGCCAGACCACGCAAACCGGTTACGTGCCGCCGAAATCCTGAGCCGCGCTACGCCGCGGCCGCGAACAGGCCGAGCATGAACCAGCGCCGCGCATCGACCCACTGGCGCTGCAGCCGCCAGCCCGCGGCGGCGGCCAAGGCCGTCAGCGACGCCGGCGTGTACTTGTAAGAACTCTCGGTGTGGATCGTCTCGCCGCGGCGGAAACGGAACGTCGCGCCACCGATGCGCACGACCTGATCACGCCGGCTCAGCAGATGCATCTCGATGCGCTGCCGCTCCGGGTCATAGAACGCGCGGTGGCTGAATGCATCGAGATCGAAATGGCCGCCGAGCTCGCGGTTGATCCGCGCCAGCAGATTGAGATTGAACTGGGCGGTGACGCCGGCAGCGTCGTCGTAGGCCGGCTCGAGAATCCCCGCGTCCTTCTGCAGGTCGACGCCCAGCAGCAGTCGCCCGTTGCGGCCGGCCACCTGCCGGAACGCGGCAAGCAGCTGCCGCGCCGCCGGCGGATCAAAGTTGCCCAGCGTCGAGCCCGGGAAGAACAGCGCACGCCGCATCACCGGTTGCTGCGGACGCGGCACGCTGAAGGCCTGGGTGAAGTCCGCCGCCACCGGCAGCACCTCGAGCTGCGGAAATGCGGCACGCAGCGCCGCCGCGCTGGCCTGCAAGTGCTCGCCGGAGATGTCGACCGGCACGTAGCCGGCCGGATCGACCAGCGCCGCCAGCAGCAGCCGCGTTTTCAGCCCGCTGCCGGCCCCGGGCTCGACCAGCAGCGCGCGCGGCCCCAGCGCCTCGGCCATCGCCGGCGCGTGGGCCTCGAGAATCGCGCGCTCGGTCCGCGTCGGGTAGTACTCGGGCAGCTCGCAGATCCGGTCGAACAGCGCCGAGCCGGCGGCGTCATAGAAGTACTTCGGCGCAATCGCCTTGGGCTCGCGCGCCAAGCCAGCGAGCACGTCGCGCCGGAACGCATCGGCCCCGCCGCCGGGCACGGCGGCGGCCTCGGTCTTGCGCTGGCGCATTTCAGGCATCCCGCGCCAGACGCAGCCCGCTGAACTGCCAGCGCGCCGCGGGCGGAAAGAAGTTCCGGTACGTCAGCCGCGCGTGCCCGGGCGGGGTCGCGCAGGACCCGCCGCGCAGCACGAACTGATTGCACATGAACTTGCCGTTGTATTCGCCCACCGCACCGGCTGAGGCACGAAAGCCGGGATAGGCCGCGTAGGCGCTGCAGGTCCACTCCCAGACTTCGCCGGCACCGAGGCCGGCACGCAGCACCGGACATCGCGCACGCGGCAGCGCCGGCGTCGGCAGCCCCAGCTCGGTCAGCGCCGTTTCCCACTCGGCTTCCGTGGGCAACCGTGCACCGGCCCAGCGGGCGTAGGCGTCCGCCTCGTAGTAGCTCAGGTGGCTGACCGGGGCGTGCGGGTCGAGCGGCCGCAGCCCGTAGAGTCCGAAGGCCTGCTCGCCCGGCGCGTCCCAGTACAAGGGCCGCTGCCAGTCACCGGCCTGTCGCTGCGCCCAGCCGTCCGACAGCCACAGCAGCGGGTTGCGGTAACCGCCATCGTCCATGAACGCACGGTATTCGGCGTTGGTGACCGGACGCGTGGCGACCTCAAAGGCCTCGGTCCAGACACGGTGGCGCGGCCGTTCGTTGTCGAACGCAAAGCCCTCACCGCTGTGTCCGACCCAGCGCACACCCGCGCCGAAACGCTGCCAGCGCGACGGCTGCGCCATCGACGCGGGCGGCGACGCCGGGTCATACGCCGGCGCCAGCGGATTGCAGCCCAGCACGTGCAGGATGTCGGTGAGCATCAGCTCCTGATGCTGCTGCTCGTGCTGCAGCCCGAGTTCGATCCGCTCGCCCAGCCCGGCAGCCACGATCGCACGCCAGTGCTGCGCCATCGCCGCGTCGACATGCTGCCGGTAGTCCATCACCCGCTGCAGCGACGGCCGCGTCAACAGTCCGCGCTGCGGCCGCGGATGCATCGGCCCGAGGCTGTTGTAGTAGGAGTTGAACAGGTAGGCGAACTGCGCATCGAAGGGCGCGTACCCCACCCCGCACTCGGCCAGCACGAAAGTCTCGAAAAACCAGCTGGTGTGGGCCAGGTGCCACTTCGCCGGGCTGACATCGGGCATGCTCTGGACCTGACAGTCCTCCGCCGTCAGTCCTTCCACCAGTTGCAACGAGCGGGAGCGAACCGACTGATAGCGGTCCCACTCCATTCCACTGGCGCACTGCTCCATTCCGCTGCGGGCGTGCTGCATCGCCGCTCCTGCGTATGGTTGGCTTCTGAGCCTAGACCCGCAGCCCCCGAGGGTCAAAGACGCACAGCACCCGACACACGCGCGCCGCGGCTTGAATCTGCATTTCCCTTGACTTGCCGCAGGACCGCCGCTTTAATACCGCGCTCCTTCGCCCGGCCCTCAGCGCCGGGCTCGCGTTCCACACGCAGCGGCCAGGTAGCTCAGTTGGTAGAGCAGGGGACTGAAAATCCCCGTGTCGGCGGTTCGATTCCGTCCCTGGCCACCAT
>JBFHQK010000013.1:0-21458 GCA_041592255.1 Fontimonas sp. | reverse complement strand
GCCCCCGCACCCGCGCCTAAGCCGGCGCCGCCGGCAGTCCGAAGAACCGGCGCGCGGTCGCCGCGGTGCTGCGGGCGATCGCGTCTTCCGCGGTGCCGCGCGCGCTCGCCAGTGCGCGCGCGACCCAGACCAGATACGCCGGTTCGTTGCGGCGGTGGGCGGTCTTGGGGGCGGTGCGCGGCAGCAGATACGGGGCGTCGGTTTCGATCATCAGCCGCTGCTCCGGAATGATCCGTGCCGCGTCGATCAGGTGCGCGCCGCGGCGCTCGTCGCAGATCCAGCCGGTGATGCCGATGTGGCAGTCCAGCGCCAGGTAATCCTCCAGTGCGGCCTGCGTGACGGTGAAACAGTGCACCACCACCGGCCCCAGCTGGGGCCGGTGCTCGCGCAGCATCGCCAGGAAGTCGGCGTGCGCGTCGCGCTGGTGCAGGAACAGCGGCTTGCCGCTGTCGGCGGCAATCGTGAGCTGCGCGGCAAAGGCCCGGCGCTGGTCGCTGCGCGGCGAGTAGTCGCGGCAATAGTCGAGCCCGCATTCGCCCAGTGACACGACTTCGGCGGTCTGCGCGAGCTCGCGCAGCTGATCGGCGAGCGCCGCGCTCCAGTCGCTGGCGTGGTGCGGGTGCAGGCCGGCGGTGGCGTACAGGCGCCCGCGATAGCGGCGCGCCAGCTCCAGTGCCTTGAGGTTGGAGTCCGCGCAGCTGCCGGTGACGATGATGGTCCCGACGCCGGCCTGCGCCGCGCGCTCGAGAATCGCGTCGAGCTCGCCGTCGAAGCTTTCATGCGCGAGGTTGGCGCCGATGTCGACCAGCGACAGCGGCGCGGAACCGGTGAGCTCAGCCATGTTTGAAGTCGGCACGCCGCGCTCAGGGCACGACGCCCTGGGTTTCCTCGGGGAAGCATTCGTGCCGCCACAGTACCCGCTGTTCGACGCTGGCGCTTTCTCCCGGCGGCGGCGTGGTTTCGAGCATGTAGACGAGCTTGAAGGTCATCAGCCGGCGGCCCGCGGTGTCGCGGTTGTGCGGGTCTGCATTCCAGGTGCGGCACAGGTACTTGCCGTAATACAGGCGCTGGCTGCTGTACTGGCGCTCCCACAGGCGGCCGCGGTAAGTCAGCCAGCGGATGTTGCCGTGGTCCTGCGAATCCAGGCGCGGCTTGTCGAAGCTCGCCGCACCGCGCTCGGGGTGCAGCACGTCGATTTCGCTGCCGTCGGCGAGCCGGCCCGGCACCACCAGCCAGCCGTCGTCCTTGAGCGGGAATGGGGCGAACATGTTCCACAGCTGATCGATGCGGATCGCACGGAACACCGGGGTCAGCGCCGCGTAGCTGATGCGCGGCGGCATGCCGATGGTGTGCAGGTTCCAGATCAGCACGAGGACGACGAACACGGCGGCCACGCGATCCCAGAGCGGGGCGGGCGTCCAGCGCACGGTGCGCTGTGGCAGCAGCCAGGCGCTGAGCGTGCCAAAACCGCCGCGATGGCGGGCGACGAAGTCATAGACCCCGTTGCCCGGTTTTTCGAGTGCGGGCCGGCGCAGCAGCGGCCACAGCCAGCCCAGCAGCGGCGAGTGCTTGACCAGGATCGTGAACGCCGGCCATTTCAGGTAGGCCTGCTCATCGCCGTCAATCACCACCCACGAGTAGTTCGCCTCCATCAGCGTCCGCGCGCGCGCGGTGTCCTGCGCCGGGGCGATCGTGGTGCGCGGCAGAATCAGGAACTGCTGCAGCAGCCGGCAGGACTTCAGGCAGAAGCCGCAGTCGCGGTCGTAGTAGATGCGGGGCGGCGCCGGGTGGCGGCGCGTGTGCCGGCGCGCCAGCGCGTCCCAGACCCAGCCGCCGCAGAACACCGTCAGCGACGTCAGGCTGACGTAGGGGAAGTGGCCCAGTTCCAGGCACAGCAGGAAGCCGACGTGCATCAGCATGAAGCCGAGCATCAGCGCCAGCCGCAGCGGCCGCAGGAACAGCGGCGAGAACATCAGGATCGGCCCCAGCAGCTCGAGCCACCATACATAGCCCGCCAGCAGCCGGGTCAGCGGCAGGAATTCGTTCAGCAGCCGCCCCAGCGGCAGCACGTGGCGGTCCAGCGACAGCGCGTAATAGACCGCGCTGTAGTCCGGCACCCATTCGCGTCCGCTCTTGAGAATTGCGCTGAAGAAGTACACCGACATCACCTGCAGCAGCAGGCCCAGCGCTGCCCAGGACACATGCAGGTTGCGCGCCGGCGGGGGATTGGCGGCGATTGCGGCGTCGACCGAGAAGCGCGCGCCCAGCGGCAGGAACATCGACCAGAACAGCAGGCAGGCGATCAGCAGGTCGCCGCCGATGAGCACCACCGGATTGCGGTTGAGCAGCGAGGTCCACAGGACGAACGACAGGATGGCGACCAGACGGGTGTGCCAGCCCAGCGCAAACATCAGCGCCAGCACGGTCTGCGTCAGCAACAGCGCGGCGACGAACCAGGCCTCGCCATTGGCCAGGTACAGCGACCACCGCTGGCGCTCGCCCATCTCGACCAGCCAGGCGCGCGGCATCACCCCAGCGTCGGTCCAGAAGGCCTGGAAGTCGCCGAAGCCGAGCAGCAGGTTGCACACCAGCACCGCGCCCAGCGCGAAACGGAACAGCGCCAGCGTGCGCAGGTCGATGCCGACGACTTCGGCCAGGCGGGGGAAGCGTTGGTTCAGGTCCATGCGGGTCGGTTCGGGTCAGACACAAACGACAAGGGGAGCCTGCGGCTCCCCTTGGCACGGTGTGGCGTCCTGACTTACTCGGCGATCAGGTCGCCCATGTAGCCGGTGCCGCCGTCCAGGTCCAGCAGCCGGGCGGTCGGACTGGAATGGTCACGCGCCGTAAACGTCGGCAGGCACAGCGGCGTGCCCGGCAGGCAGGTGCCGCCGGTGGTGCCACCGCCAGTGGTGTCGCCGCCGGTGGTAACGCCCCCGGTGGTCGTGCCGCCGGCCGGATCGGGCGATTCATCCTCGCTGCCGAGGACTTCGGAGACGACCACGCCCACGCCGGCGACGCCGAGCGCGAGGATGCCCCAGTCGACCATTGTCCAGCGCGTCTCGCCGCTGCCATCCTGGTTCAGACGCAGATCGCGCGCGAACGCCATGCCATTGACCTTGGCCGACGAGAAGCCGCCGCGGTCGAACTCCAGTGCCATCAGCGGCGGCAGCGCCTGCTCGCTGAGGCGCGAATTGTGGTCCAGGCGCAGGCCATAGAAAAACGACTCGGCCGAGTGCGCTGCGCCGCCGAAGGTGAAATTGACGTAGGCGCGTGCTTCGGGTGCCCGGTGCTCCGGCGCGCCGGCAAGCCCCAGCGTGCTGGCGCCGAGCAAGGCCGCGCCGGTGGCCAGCGCCATGACATTCTTCTGCATAGTGGTCCCCACGCGTCGAGTTGGTATCGGTGTCCCGCAGGACTATAGGCACGGCGCTGCGGCCCCGCAAGGGCGGTGGCCAAGGCTTGCGGCACAATAGGCGGACTGTGACCACCGAGGCTGATGTGAGCGAGCTGCCCGAGAGCGGAACCACCGAGGAACGGCTGATCCGCGGCCCCGCAGGCCGCATCGAGGCGCTGCTGGCGGCGCCGGCGCGCGCGCTGGCCGAGCCGGCCTTCGCCATCGTCTGTCATCCGCATCCGCTGTTTGGCGGTGCGATGAGCAACAAGGTGGCCTACATGCTGGCGTCGAGCGCGCAGAAGGCGGGTTTGTACGCGCTGCGCTTCAATTTTCGCGGCGTCGGCCGCAGCGAAGGCGTGCACGATGCCGGACTCGGCGAAACCCGGGATGTCGAGTTCCTGGTCGACTGGATGCACCAGCGCCTGCCCGCTGCGCGCGTCGTGCTGATGGGATTTTCCTTCGGGGCGTGGGTGTCGGTGCGCGCCGCGCAGGCCGTGCGGCCGGTGGCGCAGGTCAGCATTGCGCCGCCCTTCGGCAAGTACCTGGGCGAGGCGGCGGTGCCGCCGCGTCCGCCGTGCCCGTGGCTGGTGGTGCATGGCACCGACGACGAAGTCGTCGACTACGCGCAGACGCGCGCGGTGCTCGACGACTACGATCCGCCGCCGGAACTGGTGACGCTTGACGGCGTCGGTCATTTCTTTCACGGCCGGCTCACCGAGCTGAACGCGATCGTGCTGCCGTTCCTGCAGCGGCACGTGCCGTAGCGCGGAGGCCGCCGATGGTCTGGCGCGCGCTGTGGCTGCTGCCGTTGCTGCTGGCCGGCGCCGCGGCTGGCGACTTCGCGCCGGACGGCCTGCAGGGCTGGGAGGCGCAGCGCTTCGGTGGGCGGGCGCCGACGCAATACCGGCTCGTCGATGACGGTGCCGATACCGTGCTGCAGGCGGACTGCGATGCCGCCGCATCGGGCCTGATCCGGCGCCAGCGCGTCGACCTGACCCGCACCCCGGTGCTGAGTTGGCGCTGGCGCACGCAAGCAGTGTTTGCGGGTCTGGATGAGCGCGTCAAGGCCGGTGACGACTTTCCGCTGCGCGTCTATGTCGTGCGCGATGGGGGGTGGGCGCGGTGGCGGACCCGTGCGCTGGTCTATGTCTGGAGCAGCGGCGCGACCGCGGCGCGCGACTGGCCCAACCCGTACAGCGCGAACGCGCACGTGGTCGCGCTGCGCCACGGCGCGGCGCGGGTCGGTGACTGGGTCGAGGAGGCGCGTGACGTGCGTGCGGATTTTGCGACCTACTTCGGCATCGACGCCGATCGCGTCGACGCCGTCGCCGTGATGAGCGACTGCGACGATTCGGGCCGCGCGGTGCGCGCCTGGTACGACGCGCTACGCTGGCACGCGCGCTGAGCGGTGCATGCCTGCGGAACTGTTATTCTCCGCCGCGGTATTCCGCACACGACAAGTAAGGAGACATCATGCGTCGCGCGCTTCTGGTCATTTCCGCGCTGGCTTTCGCGCCGGCGGCTACGGCAGGCACCGAGTTCGACATCAACGCCGGCTGCAGCAATTGTCAGCAGTCGTTCGAGGGGGCGGTGCAGGACATTTCCGCCGCGCTGAACTACAAGGCGCTGGGGCCGGCCGAGGCCACCGGCATCACCGGTATCGGCATCGGCGCGTTTGTGAACTACACGCCGGTCGAGAACGACGCGGCCTGGCGCGATCTGACTGGCAGCAAGGTCGACGCCGTGGGCATGGCCGGCATCGCCGTGACCAAGGGCCTGCCGTTTGGCCTCGACGTCGGCGCGTTCTACACCGCGGTGCCGGACACCAGTGTCAAGGCCTATGGCGCCGAGCTGCGCTATGCGGTGCTCGAGGGCGGGGTGGCGCAGCCGGCGCTGGCGCTGCGCGGCGCGTACACGACCACCAGCGGCATCGATGACTTCGACTACGAGTCCTGGAGCGCCGACGTCTCGCTGTCGAAGGGGTTTGCGATGCTGACGCCGTATGTCGGTGCCGGCTACGTCTGGGGCACCGCCACGCCCAAGGGCAGCACCGCCCAGGCGGTGGGTCTGAGCGAAGTCGATGCGAACAACGAGCGTTTGTTTGCCGGCCTGCGCCTGAGTCTGGGTCTGCTCGAAATGACGCCGGAATACGAGCGCATCGGCGACAACAACGCCTACAACCTGCGGCTCGGCCTGTCGTTCTGAGGCCGGATGTTCGACAAGCTCGCGCGCCTGCTGGTGCGTCCGCTGCAGCAACCCGATCCGATGCGCCGCCATCTGGCGATGGCGGTGCTGCTGGTCGAGGCGGCGCGCGCCGATTTCGATGACCACGCCGCCGAGCGCAGGACGATGTGCGATCGGCTGGTGTCGTCCCTGCGCCTCGACCGCGCCGATGCCGAGGCGCTGGTCGACCGCGCGTTTGCCCAGTCGCATGCGGCGGTCTCGCTGCATGAATTCCTGCGGGTGCTCAATACGGAACTCGACGCGCCGGCCAAGGTCGACTTGCTCGAGTCGCTGTGGCGCGTGGCCTACGCCGACGGGCGGGTCGATCCGCTTGAGGAAAGCCGCATCCGCCAGCTGGCCGACCTGCTGTTCATCCCGCACAGCGATTTCGTGCGCTTGCGGCTGAAGGTCGCGACACAGGTGCAGGCGGGCGCCTGAGGCGCGCGGTGGGGCAACGGATACTTGATATGGAGCAGGGCATGGTGAGAGTCGTGGTGCTGGGGATTGCCGCGTTGCTGGCGGCTTGCGGGGCGCCGCAGGGACGCGGGACCGGCAGCGCGCCGCCGCGGGCGATGCTCACCGAGCCGGTGATGGTTGCGTCCGCTGACCCGGCGGCTGCGCCGGTGCCGCAGCCGTCCGCGGACGAAACCTATTCTGCGGACGAGGTTGCGCGCGCGGCGTCGCAGTTCTTCGGTGAAACCAGCGAGGGCATTGCCAAGGCGATCGAGCGGACGTTTTCCGATTTCGGTCGCCCCAGCGCCTACATCTTCGGCCAGGAAGGCGGCGGCGCGGCGGTGATCGGACTGCGCTACGGGGCCGGCACGCTCAAGTACAAGGGCGGCGGCAGCCTGAAGGTGTACTGGCAGGGGCCGAGCATCGGCTGGGACTTCGGCGGCAGCGCGTCGAAGGTGTTCACGCTGGTCTACAACCTGCGCGATACCTACGAGCTGTTCCAGCGGTTCCCGGCGGTGGACGGCAGTCTGTATGTCGTCGCCGGCGCCAGCGTGAATTACCAGCGCAGCGGCGACATCGTGCTCGCGCCGATCCGCACCGGCGTCGGCCTGCGCGCCGGCGCCAGCCTCGGCTACATCCACTACACGCGCGAGCGTTCGTTGCTGCCGCTGTGAGCGTCGCGCGGGATTGCTCCGGCTGCGGCTGCAACCGGGGTCAGGCCGGGAGCGTGTCGATGCGCCGCAGCAGCGCGGCGATGTCGGCGCGCTCGTGGTACAGGCCGATGCCGATGCGCAGCCGATCGCCGCGCACATCGGTGACGACGCCGGCATCGAGCAGCTGCAGGCGCACGGCATCGGCGCCGGCGCCGCGAAACGTCAGGAAGTTGCCGCGCGGATGCGGCTCGGCGGGCGCGAGGTTGCGGCGCGCGAGCAGCGCATGGCGTCGCTGGTCGAGTCCGGCGAGCAGCTCGCGCTGCAGCTCCAGCACGTGGGCGCGAATCGCGGCGCTGCTGAGCTGGTGGCGTCGCGCCCAGTCCATCACGGCGTTGAAACGGTAGAGGCCGGTCGGATCGAAGGTCGCGCCGAGGAAGCGGCTGCCATCGTCGGCGTACGCCACCTGGCGGTCGTCGGCGCGCGCGAGGGCGCCATAGCCGGCGAACCATCCGGTGTCCAGCGGGCGCGGAACCTGAGCGGGCGGTGCATGCAGGTAGGCCGCGCCTTCGCCGCTCATTGCGTATTTGTAGCCGCCGCCGATGTAGAAGGCGCGCGCGGCGATGCGCCCCAGATCGACGGGCAGCGCCATCAGCGCGTGGTAGCCGTCGATGACGATCAGGCTGCGCGGGCTGGGCACCGCGTCCACCAGCGGCACGAGATCCTGGATCCAGTAGCCGCTGTTGTAGAAGACGTGGCTGAAGTAGATCAGGTGATGGCCTCCGGCCCGCGCCGCCGCCATGAACCGGGACGCAAACGTGGCGCAGGGTTCGACCGGCACGCGCGTGACCAGTGCGCGTCCGGCTTCCTCCAGGCGCCGCATCTGCCGCTCGAAGCTCATGAACTCGCTGTCGGTGGTGAGCACGCGCAGCGGGCGTGCGTCGATGCCGGACAGCACGCGCTGCAGCAGTTCATGGGTGTTGACGCCAAAGCACACCGTGGCCGGATCGGGCAGGTTGAGCAGGCGCGCGAGGTGATGCTGGGCCGTTGGGATCACCTCACCGAAAACCTTGTCCCACTTCGCATCGGCCATCGCCGCGGCGTCGAGCCAGGCCTGCTGGTGGGCGTCGAAGCTGACGTCGGGCCACGGATGGTGGCTGTGCGCGCAGAAATGCAGGCGCTGCGGATGCTGTGCGAGAAACCGTGAGAAGTGCGTCTTGAAGCTCATCGGGTGCGCCTCCGTGCGCGGGCCGTGCGCCCGGCAGCTGACGCGAGCAGGCCGTATAATTCGCGGCCATCCTAGCACCGTCATCTGAGCACGCACTTGTCGCAGGTCACACCGATCCGCCGGGCCTTCCCTCCGGTTGCTTCCGCACTCAGGGAAACTTTCTCCGACGGATACACGACCCGCGACCTGCGATCCGACCTGCTGGCCGGGATCTCGGTGGGCATCATCGCCATCCCGCTGTCGCTGGCACTGGCGATCGCCTCGGGCGTGCCGCCGCAGCATGGCCTGTATACCGCCTTCGTCGCCGGCCTGCTGATCGCGCTCACCGGCGGCTCGCGCTTCAATGTCTCCGGCCCGACCGCGGCGTTCGTCGTGATCCTGCATCCGATCGCGGTGCAGTACGGACTCGGCGGTCTGCTGGTGGCGACCTTCATGGCCGGCACGATGATGGTGGCGTTGGGCTGGGGACGCGCCGGCCAGCTGATCGAGTACATCCCGTATCCGGTGACGACCGGGTTCACCGCCGGCATCGCGCTGGTGATCGCCAGTCTGCAGCTGAAGGATTTCTTCGGCCTGGAGATGCAGGGCGGTGCGGAGCACTTCGCCGAGCGGATCGGTGAACTGGCGGGTTCGGCGTCCACTGTCGGCTGGCCGGAGGCGGCACTCGGGGCCACGACGCTGGCGATCCTGATCCTGTGGCCGCGGCTGGGCGTGCGCATCCCGGCGTACCTGATCGGCGCGCTGTTCGCGGGGACTGCGGCGTGGATCTGCAAGACCTGGTGGCCGGAAAGCGGCATCACCACGGTGGCCGATCGCTTCCACTATGTCGTTGACGGTGTCGAGCATGGCGGCATCCCGCCGTTCCTGCCCGCCTGGCACTGGCCCTGGCAGCTGCCCGGCGCCGATGGCGCGCCACTGCACCTGAACTTCGAGCTGATCCGCAGCTTGATGGGGCCGGCGTTCGCGATCGCGATGCTGGGCGCAATCGAATCGCTGCTGTGCGCGGTGATCGCCGACGGCATGACCGGTCGCAAGCATGATCCCAATGCCGAACTGGTCGCGCAGGGGCTGGGCAACATGGTCGCGCCGCTGTTCGGTGGCATTCCGGCGACCGGAGCGCTGGCGCGCACCGCGGCCAGCATCCGCGCCGGCGCCCGCTCGCCGTTTGCCAGCGCCTTCCACGCGCTGTTCGTGCTGGCCGGCATCCTGCTGCTCGCGCCGCTGCTGTCATGGCTGCCGATGAGCGGGCTGGCGGCGCTGCTGCTGATGGTGGCCTGGAACATGAGCGAGCGGAAAAACTTCATCCGCATCCTGCGCGTGGCGCCGCGCAGCGATGTGCTGCTGCTGCTGCTGTGCTTCGGTCTGACCGTGTTCTTCGACATGGTCATCGCGATCACCTTCGGCGTGGTGCTGGCGGCGCTGTTCTTCATGCACCGCATGGCCAAGGTCTCGAAGGTGACGCTGATCGGCGGGGATCACCCGGCGGCGCCGCAGGGGCTGCCGGCGGACGTGCGCTACTACCAGATTGCTGGGCCGCTGTTCTTCGGCGCGGCCGAACGGGCGATGGCGACGCTGCGCCGGCACGACCGCGGCGTGCGGGCGCTGATGCTCGATTTGAGCGCGGTGCCGACCATCGATGCCACCGGCCTGGTGGCGCTCGAGGAGCTGATCGACGATCTCAACGAGATCGGCGTGTTCGTCGCCGTCTGCGGCGCCCAGCGCAGCGTGCTCAAGGTCTTGCGCGAGGCCGGCTACCTCAAGGAAAGCGGCAAGCGCTGGTACTTCGCCTCAGCCGAGGCGGCACTGAATTGGCTGCAGCGTCATCGGGATGCGCGGGTTTCCGTGAACGCTTGACGCGCGCGCCGGTCAAACCGCCTAGAATTTCACCACGCGTCCCTTACGGAGTCTTCAAGATGAGCTGGAACGAGAACCTGCGTCCCGTCCCTGTACGTGCCACCGGCGGCCCGTCGCATGCCGCTGTGCCTGCCGGTAGCTCGGCGCTGGCGACCAACAAGGTCCTGCGCAACACCTACCTGCTGCTGTCGATGACGCTGCTGTTCAGCGCCGCGATGGCCGGCGTGTCGATGGCGATCAACGCGCCCTTTGGGCTGAGTCTGATCTGCTCGCTGGTGTCGCTGGGCCTGCTGTGGTTCGTCGTGCCGCGCACGGCGAACAGCGAAGCCGGCATCTACGTCGTGTTTGCCATCACCGGGTTGCTCGGTTTCGGCCTGGGGCCGGTGCTCAACATGTACATCCGCGGGTTGGCCAACGGCGGGCAGATCGTGTTGCTGGCCTTCGGCCTGACCGGCACGATCTTCGTCGGCCTGTCGGCCTACGCGGTGCAGACGCGGCGCGATTTCAGCTTCATGCGCGGCTTCCTGTTCAGCGGCATCCTGCTGGCGTTCGTGCTCAGCATCGGCCTGCTGGTCGCGTCGCTGTTCGGCTACCACCTGCAGCCGCTGGCGCTGGGCATCTCGGCGATGTTCTCGCTGCTGATGTGCGGGCTGATCCTGTACCAGACCGGCGAGATCGTGAACGGCGGCGAGACCAACTACGTGCTGGCGACGGTGACGCTGTACATCTCGATCTACAACCTGTTCACCAGCCTGTTGCATCTGCTCGGCTTTGCCGCCGGAGACGACTGAGCACGGCGAGCTGTTGAAGTCCGAGCCCCGCCACTGGCGGGGCTTTTTCGTGGGAGCGCAATCACGATGAACTGGTCGGTGCTCGGGCAGACCACGGGTCTGCTGCTGCTGTCGAACGTGTTCATGACCCTGGCCTGGTATGCCCACCTGCGCGATCTGCGGGACAAGCCGTGGATCGTGGCGGCACTGGTGAGCTGGGGCATCGCGCTGTTCGAGTACCTGGTGCAGGTGCCGGCCAACCGCATCGGGTACAGCGCGCTGACGCTGCCGCAGCTGAAGATCCTGCAGGAGATCGTGACGCTGTCGGTGTTCGTGCCGTTCGTGCTGCTGTACATGAAGCAGCCTTTGAAGTGGGATTACCTGTGGGCGGCGCTGTGCATGGTCGGCGCGGTCTATTTCGTCTTCCGCAGCTGATCGGCGGGGCGCGGCTGCGCCCAGCCCGGGCTCAGAAAACGCCCGGCAGCAGCCACCAGCTGCGCTGCTTGTACGCCGCCCATTCCGGGTAGCGGGACATGCTCGCTTCCTTGAGCGTCATGTTGACCGCGAACAGGCCGATCCAGACCCAGGCCAGCACCAGCACCGGCAGCCAGTGCCAGACCATCAGCGCGAAGCTGCCGTAGATCATCATTTCGCCGAGATAGTTCGGGTGACGCACGTAACGGTGCATGCCGTCGGTGATCAGGCCGCGCCGGAGCCGCAGCGTGAAATACTTCTGCGCGTCGGCGGCGATCATGATCACGCTGCCGAGCACGCACAGGCTGATGCACAGGCAGTACCAGGCGTAGTCGGGAAGCGGGTAGTGCGGCTGCGCGGTGCCCGAGATCAGCAGCCAGCCGAACACCCAGTACCAGCCGAGCACGCCGAGGAAGGCATTGATGCCGCCGCCGATGGTGACGCGCGTCTGCCAGTTCGGATCAGGGAAGGCGAGGTCCTTGAGGATCCAGACCAGGCCGTAGGAGCCGTGCATGGCCAGATAGATCCACGCGCCGGTCGAGGTGTTGCCGTAGTAGGCGATCAGTGCGCCCAGGAACACGAAGGTGCCCGCCTTCTGGAAATTGATCACCCAGGCGAACTTCCACGGCCGCGGCCCGCCGCCGAAATCCTGCACCAGCCAGTCGGTGAAGCGGCGCATCGCCGCGGCCCAGGCCGGAGCGGTAGGCGGAAGCGCGCGGGCTGCGGCGGCGGTATGGGTGCTCATCGTGCTCTCCCCCAGAACGTGTTGCGATCCGGCTACTCTATGCCGCGCCAACGCCAATGTGGAGGAGCTGCATGATTTCCGCCGATGACTACCGGCAGCACGACGGGCTCGCGCTCGCGGCGCTGGTACGCGACGGGCAGGTCACGCCGGCGGAACTGCTCGAAGCCGCGATTGCGCGTGCCGAGGCGGTGAACCCGCAGGTCAACGCGATCGTGATCCCGATGCACGAGATTGCCCGCGCGCGTGCCGCTGAGGCGCTCGAGGGGCCGTTCGCCGGGGTGCCGTTCCTGGTCAAGGACGTGATCCAGGACTACGCCGGCGTGCCGACCACCGCAGGCAGTGCCGCGCTGCGCCACTATATTCCCGATACCCACGCCGAAATCACCGAACGCTTCCTGCGCAGCGGCGTGGTGGTCTTCGGCAAGACCAACTCACCGGAGCTGGCGCTCAAGGGCATCACCGAGCCGCAGCGCTGGGGGGCGACGCGCAATCCCTGGAATCTCGATCACACGCCGGGCGGCTCGAGCGGCGGCGCGGCGGCCGCGGTCGCCGCCGGCATCGTGCCGATGGCCGGTGCCAACGACGGCGGCGGCTCGATCCGCATCCCGGCAGCCTGCTGCGGCCTGTTCGGGCTGCGGCCGTCGCGCGGGCGCGTGCCGTTGGGGCCGCGCATGGGCGAGGCCTGGGAAGGTGCGTCATCGGACCTGATCGTGTCGCGCAGCGTGCGCGACAGTGCGGCGATGCTCGACGCCATCCAGGGCGCGGACGTCGGCGCGCCGTTCGAGATCCGTCCGCCGGCGCGGCCGTATCTCGACGAACTGCAGCAGGAGCCCGGGCGCCTGCGTATCGCGTTTTCCACGCGCTCGCCGATCGGCACCGAGGTCCATCCGGACTGTGTGCAGGCCGTTGTCGATACCGCGCATCTGCTCGCAGGACTGGGGCATCACGTCGAGGAGGCCGCGCCCGAGATCGACGGCAACGCGCTGGCGCAGGACTACCTGACGCTGTACATGGGGCAGGTCGCCGCCGACATCGCGCACTGGGGCGCGGTCGCGGCTGCGGAGGAGGCCGACTTCGAGCCGGACACGCGCGTGCTCGGTTTGCTCGGCCGCAGTCTGCCATCGCGCGATTACGTGCTGGCGCGCCGGCGCTGGAACGACTACGCCCGTGCGCTGGGCCGCTTCCACCAGCGCTACGCGCTGTACCTGACGCCGACGCTGGCGCAGCCGCCGGTGCGCATCGGCGAACTGCAGCTGCCGGCCTGGCAACGCGCGGCACAGACGCTGTTGCTGGCGCTGGGCGCGGGGCGGTTGCTGCACGCCAGCGGCATGGTCGAACAGCTGGCGCGCGAAAGCCTGGCCAAGGTGCCGTTCACCCAGCTCGCCAATCTGACCGGGACGCCGGCGATGTCGGTGCCCCTGCACTGGACGGCGGGCAACCTGCCGGTCGGCGTACAGTTCATCGCCCCGTTCGGCGGCGAGGATCTGCTGTTCCGGTTGGCGGCCCAGCTGGAACAGGCCAAGCCCTGGGCGCAGCGCCGGCCGGTGCTATGAGCGTGCTCATCGACGCACGCTACTGCGGCCCGCCCACCTCCGCCAACGGCGGGTACAGCTGCGGCCTGCTGGCGCAGCACCTGCCGGGGGCGGTCGAGGTCACGCTGAAGTCGCCGCCGCCGCTGGGCGTGGCGCTGAGCGTCGAGTCCGACGGGCGGGCTGCGCGGCTGCTGCACGGGCCGCAACTGATCGCCGAGGCGCGCAGTGCCGCGCTCGACGCCGTGCCGCCGTCACCGCCCAGCTTCGATGCGGCGGTCGCCGCGGCGGCGCACTATGCCGGCTTCAGCGGCCACGATTACCCGACCTGTTTCACCTGCGGTCCGGCGCGCGCCGCGCACGACGGGCTGCGCATTTTCAGCGGTGCCTGGCGCAACGGCATCGTCGCCGCACCGTGGGTGGCGGATGCGACGCTGGCGGATGCGCAGGGGCGCCTGCCGCCGCCGGTGCTGTGGGCCGCGATGGATTGCCCGGGGTACTGGGCCGTCGTCGGCACGGCGCAGCCGCGGCCGCCGATGTTGCTGGGCCGCATGACCGCGCAGGTCGTCGGCGGCGTCGAAGTTGGCGAGCGCTGTGTGGTCATCGGCTGGCCGCTGGGCGTGGACGGCCGCAAGTACTTCGCCGGGACCGCGCTGTTCGGCGCGGACGGTCGCTGTGTCGGCCGCAGCCGGCAGGTCTGGATCGCGCTCAAGCGCGGGGAATGAGTGCGATGGAGGCGTTGATCGAGTATCTGCAGCAGCGTGCACCGGCATTCGCCCCGGCGGCGGCGCGGGTGCTGGCGGCCAGCCGATTCCTGCGTGAGGCGCTCGCGGCGCTGGCCGCAGCCGGCGACGATCTCGGCGGTTTCGAGCACCGCTACGCCGCGGGCGACATCGCTGCGGCCCTGGGTGCGGCGCTGGACGGGGTCGACCAGACCCCTGCGCTGATGCAGGCGCTGCGCCGTTTCCGCCGCCGGCAGATGGCGCGCATCGTCCTGCGTGATCTGTCCGGTGTGGCCGAGCTGGAGGAGACGCTGCACGACCTGTCGCACCTCGCCGACGCCAGCGTCGAGGCCGCCTTGCGCCATGTCGAGCGCGGGCTGCAGGCGCGCCACGGCGTGCCGCGCACTGCAGGCGGGGTCGAGATCCGCCCGGTGGTGCTGGGCATGGGCAAGCTCGGCGGCCGCGAACTGAACTTCTCCTCCGACATCGACCTGATTTTCTGCCACACCGACGGCGGCGAAACCGACGGCGAGCGCGCCCTGAGTTCGGACGAGTACTTCGCCCGCCTCGCGCAGGAGACAACCAAGCTGCTGCTGGCGCAGACCGCCGATGGCTTCGTCTTCCGGGTCGACACGATGCTGCGGCCATTCGGCTCGGCCGGTGCGTGGTCGGCGTCCTTTCCCGCGCTGGAGGATTACTACCAGGTGCATGGCCGCGAATGGGAGCGCTACGCGCTGATCAAGGCGCGGCCGGTCGCCGGTGATCTCGCCGCCGGCACGGAGCTGCTGCGCACGCTGCGACCGTTCGTCTACCGCCGTTACCTCGACTACAACGCGATCGGTGCGCTGCGCGAGCTCAAGAAGCTGATCGAGGACGAGGTCGCGCGCAAGGGGCTGGAGGACAACGTCAAGCTCGGCGCCGGCGGCATCCGCGAGATCGAGTTCATCGTGCAGTCGTTCCAGCTGGTGCGCGGCGGCGCGGTGGCTGCGCTGCGCGACAACCGCCTGCGTCCGGTGCTGCGCTATCTCGGCGACCACGATCATCTCGACGCCGGCGATGCGGCGCGGCTGGATGCGTGCTACGTCTTCCTGCGCCGGCTCGAAAACGCGATCCAGATGTACGCCGATCAGCAGACCCACGCGCTGCCGGCGTCCGACGACGCGCGCCAGGCGCTGATCGCCGCGCTGCAATTCGACAGCTGGGACGCGCTGCTGGCGCATCTGGGCGAGGTGCGCGGTGATGTGCGCGAGCAGTTCGCGCGCGTGTTCGCCACCGAGCGCGAGGCCGCCGCCAGCCCGCTGCAGCCGCTGGTGTCGGCGCTGTGGGCCGGCTCGCTGTCGGGTGACGCGGCACTCGAGGCGCTCTACGCCGCGGGCTTCAAGACGCAGACGCAGGCGGTGCTGGGGCAGGTCGAGTCCTTGCGCGCTGCGCGGCTGGTACGCGCGATGCGCGAAGACACGGCGCGCAAGCTGCAGATCCTGCTCGGACAGCTGTTTGCCGCGGCGCTGGCGCAGCCGTCCCCGGCGACGGCGCTGACACGCACGCTGCGGATCGTTGAAGCGGTGGCCGGCCGCAGCACCTATCTGACGCTGCTGCGCGAGTCTGAGCCGGCGCGCAGCACGCTGATGCGACTGTGCGCGGCCAGCCCGTGGCTGACCGAGTTCATCGCCCAGGCGCCGATCGTGCTCGACAGCCTGCTCGATCCGCGCACCCTGTATGCGCCGCCGGAGCGCGATGAGCTGTTTGCCGAGCTGCGGCGGCGGGGGGCACCCCTGCATCCGCCGGCGGATACCGAACAGGCGATGGATCTGCTGCGGCACTACCAGCGGGAAGTGACACTGCGCGTTGCCGCCGCCGACCTGACCGAGGCGCTGCCGCTGGTCAAGGTCAGCGACCGGCTGACCTGGCTGGCGGAGGCCATCGTCAGTCAGGCGCTGGACTTCGCCTGGCAGGAGATGCGTGCGCAGTATGGTGAGCCGCGCCGCAGCGACGGTGCGGCGGCCGGATTTGCCGTCATCGCTTACGGCAAGTTCGGCGGTATCGAGCTGGGGTATGGCTCGGATCTGGATCTGGTGTTCCTGCATGACTGCGACCAGCCCGAGGCCGACAGCGTCGGCGGCGCCCGCAGCATCGACAACAGCACCTATTTCGCACGCCTGGCGCAACGCCTGATCAACTGGCTGTCGACGCAGACCCCGGCCGGCCGCGCCTACGAGGTCGACATGGAGCTGCGCCCCAACGGCCGCTCGGGCCTGCTGGTCAGCAGCCTCACCAGCTTTGCCGACTACCAGCGCAGCGATGCCTGGACCTGGGAGCATCAGGCGCTGACCCGCGCGCGCTGGGTCGCCGGCAGCCCGGCGATCGGTGAGGCGTTCGCGGCGATCCGGCGCGAGGTGCTGATGCGCCCGCGCGATCCGGAGACGCTGCGCCGCGAAATCGTCGACATGCGCGCGAAGATGCGTGCCAACCTCGACAAGTCCACCGCCGAGGTCTGGGACATCAAGCAGGGCGCAGGCGGCCTGGTCGACATCGAATTCATCACCCAGTACCTGGTGCTGCGCGACGCGCACACGGATGCCGGCATCGTCGAGTGGAGCGACAACTGGCGCCAACTCGAGGCGCTGGCGCGGGCGCGCAGCATCGACGACGACGACGTGACCGCGCTGATCCGCTGTTACCGCAGCTATCGCACCTGGGCGCATGCGCAGGCACTGCAGCAGGCGAAGAGCCTGGCCGACGCGGCCGCATTCACGGTCGATCGGACTTCGGTCAGCGCGATCTGGCAGCGCGTTCTGGATGCGTCCTCGGACTGAATCTGTCGGGAGTCATGCAGTGGGTCAGCAGCAGTCATCCCCGGAACCTTTGACGATGTCCGTCGAGCGCCACCCGCTTTCTGCGCAATGCCGTCGGGAGTACTGGATCAGCGGCGCGGATTGCGCCGCAGCGCAGCGGGCGGTGAGCCTGGCCGTCGAGGAACTGCTGACCGCCATCGCCGACGACCTGGATCCCGCCCACGAGTGGAGTCCGCGTTTCTGGCGGATGGGCCTGGGGTCGACACTCTGGGCGCTGGTCAGCTTCGTGTTCGACCGTGTCTGCGATCCGGCAGTGCCGCTCGATCAACGGCCCACACCGAATCCTGCGGATATCTGCTTTTCCGCACGGGACTTGATGCTCAGGCTGGAAACCGGCGGCTCCGCGCCGACCTGGGTCAGTCGGGCGATCGCGGAAGGCACGGCCCAGGGTGCCCTTGCATACGTCATTGACACATGTGGTGCGTTGGCGATCAATCGTCGGCTGGGCGCGGGCGCACGCTCGGTCCGCGCGCGCAATCGATTGCTGTCCCGAGCCAGGTCGTGGCTGTTGTTCTGGGAGGGCGAGGGCGACATCGGCCACTTTGCCGCACCGTTCAGCCAGTTCGAGTCGCTGCAACTCGCACTGCGATCGAGGGGCCGCATCCGCAAGATGCGGTGTCCGGAGCGCTCATCGGAGCTCCGGTACGACGGCAGCTTGAGAGCCGGTCTTGCCTGCCGGCTGGTTGCGGCATTGCAGGCCGGCAGCCCGCTCGCGCAGCTGGCGGCCGCGCCGGTGGCGGCGCTCGCGCCGACCGCTTTGGTCGAGCAGATCGACGAACTGCGCACGTGGCTTGCGCGCCAGCATCGTCCGAGGGTGCTGGCCACGGCGCTGGGCTTCGAACGGTCGCCGTACTTCAATGCGCTTGCCGACCGCGTCGGCCGAGCCGGCGGAAAGCTGGTCGGCATGCAGCACGGCGGCTGTTACGGCCAGACCGATCCGTCGTGGTCCGAATCGCTCGAAAATCAGATCGGTGATGTGTTCTGTACCTGGGGCTACCGCCACCAGGCTTCGCATCAGCCGATGCCTTCACTGCGTCTGGGGCAGCTGCGCGCTGCAAAGGTGGCCGCGCGGCCTTTTGCGGGGCGCGCGCTGCTGGCGCACAACGGGTATTCCGGTCCGGTGATGGGACTGTCGCAGGTGCCGCATCCGCGCCGTGAGCGTGAACTGGATCTGGCGCTGATCAGCGGTATTGAGGATGCGCAGGCAGCGACCCCGTTCACCCTGACGCTGCGGCCGTATCCGCGACTGGGTCGCGACCTCCTCGGTGAGGCGTGGAAGAACCGGAGCCCGCAGATCCGGATCGAAGCGCCGGGCGGACGTCTGTTGGTCGAGCATGCGCAGGCCCATGACCTGACCATTTTCAGCTTTCCCGGCGCTACCGGCTTCCTCGAGTTCATGCATCTGGACATGCCGGCGATCATCTTCTGTCCTCAGGACATCTGTCCGATCCGGACGCAGGCGCAGCCGGCGTTTCAGGCCCTGATCGACGCGGGTCTGTACGCGACGGACAGTCAGAGTTTCCAGGCGATCATCGCCCAATGGCTGGCGCAGGGGAACGCGTGGTGGCGCGCGCCGCGACGCGCGGCGGCGCGCGCGCGCTTCCGGGCGGAGTTTGCCTATACCAGCGACGCTGCGGTGGCGCAGTGGGCCCGGTTTCTCTGCGAGTACGCCGCGAGCGTTAACAGGCACTAAGGCGCTGCCTGCCCGGCGCCGTTCTGCGCCGGGCTTAGCGCGGTCTCAGCGACACCGAGAAGGGCAGCAGTCGCCCGTCGGCGCGGCTCGTATCGTCAAGCTCGGACAGCGAGAACCACACGCGCGTCAGAAACGATGAGCCGATACGCAGATGCTTGAGCATCGGGACCGCCGCGCAGCGGGCGGGGTCCCACTCCAGGATCAGTCCGCGCGTCGCGGCATCCTCGATGATGAAGCGACCATCGGTGGCGCCGAAGGCGGCCGTGCTGGACACCAGCGAGGACGCGGGCTCGCCGTGATTGAATTCGCAGTCCAGCGCCAGCGTCTCGTCGTGCCCGCCGCCGTTCTTGCAGCTGACCCGCAAAGGCGGCTGCAGCGATTCCGGGAGCAGCGTGACGATGCCGACCCGCACCGTCCCGAGCGGGCGCTTGAATCCGTCGAACGCATACGATAGGGTGATACGCTCGCTCGCGGGATCGATGTCGATGCGCTTCTCGAGTACGCCGCTGCCGAACTTCAGCTGAGCGCGCGCGATGACGCGGCCGGCTTCCGTGCGGATGTCGGGGGTCGCCCACTCCAGATCGGTGATCCGCGCGCGTTCTCCGGGAATCTCCGCGAGCACGCCGCCGCTGTAGAAATCCGCCGCGTGGTTGATGCCGCGGAAGAACCCCTGGTTCAGGGTTCCGATGATCGGATCGTGTTTTTGCGATGCAAAGGCCAGGGCCTTGATCGTCAGGCCGCGGCGGGCATTGAGCACGAGGCTGACCGCGGGTGTGCGGATGCTCCAGTACAGACCCTCGGCATCGTGGGAGATTTCGGCCGCCGCTTCGCTGGCGGCGCGGACGGGAGCCGATGCGTGAACGTCGGCCGGCGAGGCCGGTGCGGCGTGGCCCGCATCCAGACGCTCGACGCGGGCGACCGTCTCCGTCCAGCGATCGGCGGTGATATGCGTGCGCAGATCGCTGGCCCACAGCTCGCACAGTTCGCGCCATGGGTCTGCGCGGTCCTCGCCGCAAGCGCTCAGCATCCGGTAGCGCCGGTGGCAGGCCGTGTTCAGCCAGAGGTCGTCCCGGCCCGTCACCGCCCAGCGGTTCACGTTGTATTTCGCCTGCTTCTTCACCGGAATCGGATGCGCCGCCGTGGTCAGGTGGCGGATCTTCGGCGGTACCTCGCGCACGCACTGCTGGAGCGCGTTCGAAGGTGAGAGCCATGCGAAATCGGTGACCGTCTCGACCTGCTGCAGCAGGGACTGCATCCGTCGCCATTCACCGTGCGCGTGCAGGCGTGATTCGGTGGTGAAGCGTCCGGGTCGGTAATCGAAGATTTCGGCGTCGTTGCAGTAGATCGGCAGCACGGTGTGGTCCGTGCGCGCGCGCTGTGCGACGTATTCGAGGTACTCGCTGATCGGGATGTCGCCATGGACCGCACGCTGGAACCGCTGGAACAGCACGGAATCCGCCCACAGCACGGGCAGGGCCCGTTCGCCGGCACCCTGCGCGTGGGTTGGCGTCTCCGTCAGCGCCTCGTGTTCGAGGCCCAGGGCCAGGCGGATGTTGTCCCGGTCCATGACGATGCCGCGATAGCCGGACTCGGCGTAGACATCGACGAGGCCGCCGGAGAAGGCCATCTCGTTGACCAGCACCAGTTCGGGACGTACGCCCAGGAGGCTGCGGTAGGCGTCGATGCCCAGGCGCTGATTCCAGCTGTTGACCTCGTGCGGCACCAGCGGCCCGATGAGCTGCGACCACCCGCTGCCGATCAGCTCGCAGCGACCCTCGGCCAGCAATTCCCGAAAGCGTTGGACCCAGGATTCGTCGATTGCCTGGATCTGGCTCAGCGTCCACCCCGTCAGCTCGATGCCGATCGGGATCCCGGTGCGATCGATCAGATCGAGCAGCGGCCAGTAGCATTTGCGGACGACGTCCGGCCGGTCCTCGGTCTTGATCGACGAGAAGGCCAGATTCAGATGGAAGATGAGGTAGCCGTGAGTCATGGCGTCGCTCCCAGCAGCGTCTTGATCTCCTGCGCGAGTCGCGCGCCGTCCGGCTGGACGATGGTGTCGCGTGCGGTTCGGGACAGCCGTGCCGCCAGGGTCGGATTCGACATCAGTTCACACAATTTTAGTGTGGCGTCGCGTTCATCGCGGGCGACGATGGCGACGCCGGCGGCGGCGATCGCCGCGAGTTCGGCGGCGTCCTTCTGGCCGTACGGGGAAAACACGACCGTGGGAATGCCCAGGTACAACAGTTCGTAGAAGCTGACGCCGTAGACCGTGATCGCGTACTGCATCCGCGCCATCAGCGCGCCGAGTCCGCGTGGCGCGATGTGCTGATGGAACTTCAGGCGAGGCGCGGCCGGCAGTTGCGGCGACTCGGCGAACGGTCCGGTCACCCAGTGCAGGTCCGAGCCGGCGGGCAGGGTCTGGTCCAGCAGGGCAGGCCAGCTGCGGCCGAGGTGGGTGGCGTCGCTGCCGCCGGTGAGCGCCAGCACCTGCGGGCCGGGCGTCCAGGGCTGGCGCTGGGCGGGGGGCACATTCAGCAGGAAGCAGTCCCAGCCCGACACCGCTTTTGCGCCGCTGGTGGCGCTCCCGCGGATCGGCTGGCGAAACGACGGCCAATAGACCAGGTCGACCGCGTCCTCGATCCCCGGCAACGCTTCGATCGAGACGATCCGGCATCCGCGTGCGCGCAGCTGTTTCAGCGCAGGCCCCAGGTCGGCGGGAATCGCGCCCTTGAACAGGTCCAGGAACACCACGTCACAGCGCTGCGCAGCGCAGTGTGACACCAGGGCGGCGCTCAGATCGTTCGTCGCCGGCAGGCGCGTGCTGGGAAACTCCGCCAGCAGCGCTTCCGGCGCCTGCGCGCCGGCGACCAG
>JBFHQK010000012.1:0-21692 GCA_041592255.1 Fontimonas sp. | reverse complement strand
GGCAGCGTCGGTGCCGGCGTCAACATCGGCGCGGGCACGATCTTCTGCAACTACGATGGCGCCAACAAGCACCAGACGGTGATCGAGGACGAAGTCTTCATCGGCTCGGACACGCAGCTCGTGGCGCCGGTGCGCGTCGGCAAGGGCGCGACCATCGGCGCCGGCTCGACGATTGCCAAGGACGTGCCGCCCGGTGGGCTGACGCTGTGTCGCGCCCGCGAGCAGAAGACGCTGCCGGGCTGGAAACGGCCGGTCAAGCGCAAATCCTGAGCCGGCGGCGCCACGCGGCGGGGCCGCACCTTAGAATGTGCGCCCAGCCTTCGAGCAAGTGTCAGGCCCATGTGCGGAATCGTCGGCGCGATCGCGCCCCAGGATGTCACCCCCACGCTGATCGAGGGCTTGCGCCGCCTCGAATACCGCGGCTATGACTCCACCGGCGTCGCGGTCGGCCAGTCCGGCGGCGGCCTGTGCCTGCGCCGCGCGGTCGGCAAGGTGGTGCAGCTGCAGCAGCGGCTGCAGGCCGAGCCCTGCGGCGGCACGATTGGCATTGCCCATTCGCGCTGGGCCACGCACGGCGGCGTCACCGAGGCCAATGCCCATCCGCACGTGTCCGGCGGGCGCATTGCGCTGATCCACAACGGCATCATCGAGAACTACGGCGAGCTCAAGGCCGAGCTGGTCGCCAAGGGCTACCGCTTCGCCTCGGAGACCGATACCGAGGTCATCGCGCACCTGATTCACGATTTCGTGCGCCAGGATCTGGACCTGACCCGGGCCGTGCAGCAGGCGGTGCGCCGGCTGACCGGTGCCTACGCCATCGTCGTCTTCGACGCCACGGTGCAGGACCGCATCGTCGTCGCGCGCATCGCCAGCCCGCTGGTCATTGGCCTGGCCGAAGGCGCCAACTATGTCGCCTCCGACGTGCAGGCCCTGCTGCCGGTGACACGCCGCTTCATCTTTCTCGAAGAAGGCGACGTGGCCGACATCCGCCTCGGCCGGGTGACGGTCTTCGATGCCACCGGCGCCGAGGTCGAGCGGCCCGAGCATCAGTCGGGCCTGTCGGCGGATGCCGTCGAACGCGGCGAATTCCGCCACTACATGCTCAAGGAAATCTACGAGCAGCCGCGCGCGATCGCCGACACCCTGTCGGAGCGCATCGCCGGCGATCACGTGCTCGAAGCCGCCTTCGGCCCGCGCGCCGCGGCCATCCTGCCGCAGATCCAGCAGGTGCATATCGTCGCCTGCGGCACCAGCTATCACGCCGGCCTGGTCGCCCGCTATTACCTCGAACAGGGCGCGCGCATCCCGTGCACGGTCGAGGTCGCCAGCGAGTACCGCTATCGCAATCCGGTGGTCACGCCCGGCACGCTGTTCCTCGCCATCTCGCAGTCCGGCGAGACCGCGGACACGCTGGCGGCGCTGCGCGAGGCCAAGAAGCTCGGCTACGTCGCCACCGCGGCCATCTGCAACGTGCCCGAGTCCTCCCTGGTGCGCGAGGCCGATCTGGCGCTGATGACGCGCGCCGGCCCCGAGATCGGCGTGGCCAGCACCAAGGCCTTCACCACCCAGCTCGCCGCGCTGGGTCTGCTCGGGCTGGCCATCGCGCAGCGCCGCGGCATCGACCGGCGCATCGTCGCCCTCTACACCCGTCAGCTGCGCCGCGTGCCGGAGATGGCCGAGCACACGCTCAAGCTCGACGCGCAGATCCAGCGCTGGGCCGGGCACTTCGCCTCCAAGCATCATGCGCTGTTCCTCGGCCGCGGGCCGACGTTCCCGATCGCGCTCGAAGGCGCGCTCAAGCTCAAGGAAATCTCCTACATCCACGCCGAGGCCTACGCCGCCGGCGAGCTCAAGCACGGACCGCTGGCGCTGGTCGACGCCGACATGCCGGTGATCGCGGTGGCGCCCAACAACGCGCTGCTGGAAAAGCTCAAGTCCAACCTGCAGGAAGTGCGCGCGCGCGGCGGGCGGCTGTACGTGTTCGCCGACCCCAACACCGGCATCGAATCCAGCGACGGGGTCGAGGTCATGACCATGCCGGATCACATTGAGCCGCTGCAGGCGCCGCTGGTTTACACGATTCCACTGCAGCTGCTGTCCTACCACGTCGCCGTGCTGCGCGGCACCGACGTCGATCAGCCGCGCAACCTGGCGAAATCGGTCACGGTCGAGTAGCGGCGCCGGTTGGCGGCTAGGGCACGCGCGCCCAGGCGCGCAGCTCGGCTTCGTGGCGGCGCACCAGGGCGCGGCCTTCTGCGATGGCGTAATCCGCGCGATGGAAATCCATCAGCGCGAAATCCTCGAGCTGCGGGATCAGCGTGACTTCGGGCGGATCGCCGGCCATGCGGCTGCGGGTGATGCGGTCCTGCATGATGTTGATGCTCGATGCCACCACGTCGAACAGGCCCGGCTGTTCGGGGTCGCTGCTTTCGAAGTAGCCGATCACCCGTTGCCAGAAGCCGCGCCCGTCCTCGCTTTTGGCGTCGCGCCGCGGCGGCGGTTCGCCGGGGGCGGCGGGATGGCTCGGATCGGCGGCGCCGGCGTGGGCCTCGTCCTCGACCAGCTGCCGGCTGGCGCGCGACAGGTGGGCGCCGACCAGCTGCGCATTGAGGTTGACGGCGATGACCACCTCGGCGCCGAGCGCGCGCGCCGCGGACACCGGGACCGGATTGACCAGTCCGCCATCGAGCATCCAGCGCTCGTCGAACTTGACCGGCGAGAACACCCCCGGCAGCGCGCAGGACGCGCGCGCGGCGGTCAGCACCGGGCCGCGCGTGATCCAGGTTTCGCGGCCGGTGCTCATGTCGGTGCAGACACTGGCGTAGCGTTGCGGCAGGTCCTCGATGTCGGGGTTGGCGTGGCGCTCGTTGAACGAGCCGAACAGCCTCTCGCCGCGCAGCACGCCGCCCGAGAAGCTGAAATCCATCAGGCCGACGACATCACGCACGGTCAGCGTGCGCGCCCATTGCGCCAGCTCGTCGAGCTGGCCGGCGGCATACACCGCGCCGACCAAGGCGCCGATCGAGGTGCCGGCGATGACCTGGGGGCGGATGCCCAGGGCTTCCAGCTCCTGGATGATGCCGATGTGCGACCAGCCGCGCGCCGAGCCACTGCCCAGTGCCAGGCCCACCACCGGTCGTGAGGCTGCCGTTTCGGTCATCGCAACGTGTTCCCGTGGTCAACGCGGCATCCTAGCGCGCGGGGCGGGCGCGGCATGTGCGTCAGACCAGCTTCCACTGGATCAGCTCGCCGGCGCGGAAGGGCACGATCGGCTGCGGGCCCGAAGTGATCTCGTCGGGCACGCGCCAGGCCTGCTTTTCCAGCGTGATGCGCTCGGTATTGCGCGCAAGGCGGTAGAAGTCCGCGCCGTGGAAACTGGCAAACGCTTCCAGCCGGTCGAGCGCACCGGCCTGCTCGAAGGCTTCGGCATACAGTTCGATCGCGGCATGGGCGGTGTAGATGCCGGCGCAGCCGCAGGCCGCTTCCTTGGCCGGGCGGGCGTGCGGCGCGCTGTCGGTGCCGAGGAAAAACTTGGGATTGCCGCTGGTGGCGGCCTGGATCAGCGCGGCGCGGTGTTCCTCGCGCTTGAGCACCGGCAGGCAGTAGTGATGCGGGCGGATGCCGCCGGTGAACAGCGCGTTGCGGTTCAGCAGCAGGTGGTGCGCGGTGATCGTCGCGGCCACGCGCGCCGATGCGGCCAGCACCGCTTCGGCCGCCTGGCGCGTGGTGATGTGCTCGAACACCACGCGCAGGCCGGGAAAGCGCTGCAGCACCGGCAGCAGATGGCGGTCGATGAACACTTTCTCGCGGTCGAAGACATCGACAGCGGGGTCGGTGACTTCGCCATGAATCAGCAGCGGCAGGTCGTGACGCTCCATCGCCGCCAGCGCGGCATCGCAGCGGCGGATGTCGGTCACGCCGGACTCCGAATGAGTCGTCGCGCCGGCCGGGTACCACTTCACGCCGACGACAAAGCCGCTGGCGGCGGCGCTGGCGATCTCGTCGGGCGTCGTGCCATCGGTGAGATAGAGCACCATCAGTGGCTCGAAGCGCAGGCCGGCGGGCGTGGCGGCGCGGATGCGTTCGCGATAGGCGCGCGCGCGCTCAGTGGTGGTCACCGGCGGGACCAGGTTGGGCATCGCGATGGCGCGGGCGAAGCGGCGCGCGGTATCCGGCAGCACCGCGCGCAGCACCTCACCGTCACGCAGGTGCAGGTGCCAGTCATCCGGTCGCGTCAGGGTCAGGCGCATGGGGGCCTCTCAAGATGGGATGCGCCGCCGGCGGGACCGGAACACCGTCGCGCCGATGGCTGCACAGGGGGAAGAACATGGCGGTGGCACGGCTTCAGGCCGGGTGCGCCGCGGCTGCGCGCTGCAGGCGGTCGGCAATCGCACGCCAGGCATCGCTGGCGGGCACCGCCTGCACCAGCAGGCGATCCACGCCGCTGGCATCGAGCTCACGCAGCTGGGCGTAAAGCCGGCGCGCATAGCCGGCCGGCGTCGCGGGCATCTCGATCCAGTCTGCGCCCGCGGCCATCGCGCGGCGGCGCGGATCGCGCGAGCGGGCCATGATCGCCACGCGCCGGCCTTGCGCCAGCAGCGTGCGCGCGCGCACGACCAGATCGCCGATCGGCAGGACTTCGACCGCGGTCTGCGGCGCGTAGTGGGCTGCCAGCATGCCCGAGGCGCGGATCCGCTGGCGCGCCGGCGCGGCGGTCTGAATCGGCGCGCCGAGCACGGCTTCAAGCCGCTGCAGGCAGATGCCGCCGGGGCGCAGCAGCACGGGCCCGCCGTCCACAAAGCCGATGATCGTGGATTCGACGCCGACCCGGCTCGCGCCGCCTTCGAGCGTCAGGCCGAAGTCCGCGCCCAGCTCCTGCTGCACGTGCGCCGCCGAGGTCGGGCTGATGCGCCCGAAGCGGTTGGCCGACGGCGCGGCGATGCCGCCGCCGAACGCGCGCAGCAGCGCCAGCGCCAGCGGATGCGCGGGCACGCGCAGGCCCACCGTCGCTTGTCCGCCGGTGACCGCGTCGGGCACCCACGGCTGCTTGTTCAGGACCAGCGTCAGCGGGCCGGGCCAGAAGCGCTCGGCCAGGCGCCGCGCCGCTGGCGGGATCTCGCGGGCCCAGCGCTCGAGTTCGCCGATGCCGGCGATATGCACGATCAGCGGGTGATCGGCCGGGCGACCCTTGAGGCGGAAGATCTGCGCCACGGCGGCCGGATTGCTCGCGTCGGCGCCCAGGCCGTAGACGGTTTCGGTGGGAAAGGCGACCACGCCGCCATCGCGCAGATGCGCGGCGGCCTGGGCGATGCGCGCTGGAGTGTCGGTGAGGCGCGACATGGGCCTAGAGCAGGGTGTGCCAGAGCGGCACCGTGACCAGCGACAGCACGATGCCGGCGCCGAGCACGCTGTTGGCCAGTTGCGGATCGAGCTGGTGCTGATCGGCGAGGATCGCCGCGGAGACCATTGGTGCCATCGCCGCCTGCATGACGCCGATGCTCAGCGCCAGTCCGCCGACGCCGGCGCCAAAGCCCAGCAGCAGCACCCCCAGCGGCGCGAGCAGCAGCTTCCACGTCAGGCCCAGGGCCACCGGCAGCGCCTGGCCGCCGGCAAGCACCAGGCGGAAGCGCAGGCCCACCGAGAACAGCGCCAGCGGCACCAGGGTCGCGCCGATCCGCTGCAGGATCTCGCCGATGGCGGAGGGCCAGCCGCCGAGCTGGCCGACGAGCACGCCGGCACCCAGCGCCAGGAACGATGGAAACAGCAGGATGCGTCGGGCGATCTCGCGCGGCTGCGGCTGGGCGCCGGAGTAGAGCGCGGCGACCAGGGTGCCGCCGACGGCCAGGGCGACGAAGCAGCCGAGCTGGTCGGCGACCACTCCCAGCGCCAGGCCGTCGCGGCCGCGCAGGGCTTCCAGCAGCGGATAGCCCATGAACGAGGTGTTGCCCAGGCCGCACACCAGGATCATCGCGCCGATGCGGCCCCGGCTCCACCGCAGCCGTGCCCCCAGCCAGGGGAACAGCGCGAAGGCGCCCAGGAACACCAGCCACTGCGACACCGCCAGGAACCACAGCTGCGCGTCGAACGCCAGGCGCGGAATCAGATCCAGCACCAGCGCCGGCAGGGCGACGTTGATGACCCACCAGTTCAGGCCCTGCGCCAGCCCCAGCGGCGGCTGCGCCCAGCGCGCCACGGCCGCGCCGAGGGCAAGACAAGCCAGCAGGAGGGCAAACGCAGACACGGGGATGGACCTGGGACGACGGTGCGGGCGCACATTGTGGCGACAGCGGCGCCGCCTCACCAGCCGCGTCCTAGTCTTCGAGCACCTGCGCGTGCAGGTCGTGCTCGTTGGCCTGGATCACCTCGGCCTCGACGATCTGGCCCGGCCGCAACGGACGCTCGGCGGACAGGTACACCTTGCCGTCGATCTCCGGCGCGTCGGCCCACGAGCGGCCCACCATCACGCCGTCGGCGTCGCGCTCGTCGACCAGCACCTCGATCGTGTGGCCGATCTTGTCGCGCAGCTTGTCGCGGCTGATGCGCGCCTGCACCTGCATGAAGCGCGCGTAGCGCTCCTGCTTGACCTCGTCGGGCACCGCGCCCGGCAGCGCGTTGGCCGATGCGCCCTCGACCGGCGAGTACTGGAAGCAGCCGACGCGATCGAGCTGGGCCTCTTCGAGCCAGTCGAGCAGCAGCTGGAAGTCAGCTTCGGTCTCGCCGGGAAAGCCGACGATGAAGGTGCTGCGCACGGTCAGTTCGGGGCAGATGCGGCGCCAGGCATCCAGACGCTTGAGCGTGTCTTCGGCGGCGGCCGGCCGCTTCATTGCCTTGAGCACCGCCGGCGAGGCGTGCTGAAACGGCACGTCGAGGTAGGGCAGGATCTTGCCCTGCGCCATCAGCGGGATGATGTGGTCGACATGCGGGTAGGGGTAGACGTAGTGCAGGCGCACCCAGGCGCCGAGCTCGCCCAGCCCCTCGCACAGGCCGAGCAGGCGCGTGTCGACGTCGCGCTCGCGCCAGCGGCGGCTGGCGTACTTCAGGTCCGCGCCGTAGGCCGAGGTGTCCTGCGAGATCACCAGCAGTTCCTTGACGCCGGACTTGACCAGTTTCTCGGCTTCGACCAGCACCTCATCGACCGGACGCGAGCGCAGCACGCCGCGCATCGACGGGATGATGCAGAAGCTGCACTTGTGGTTGCAGCCCTCGGAAATCTTCAGGTAGGCGTAGTGCTTGGGCGTGAGCTTGATGCCCTGCGGCGGCAGCAGGTCGAGGAACGGATCGTGGGCCGGCGGCACCGCGGCGTGGACCGCGTGCATCACGCTGGCGTAGTCCTGCGGGCCGCTGATCGACAGCAGGTCCGGAAACTTCTCGCGCACGACGTGGCTCTTCGGGCCCGTCCCGAGGCAGCCGGTGACGATGACCTTGCCATTTTCGGCCATCGCCTCGCCGATCGCGTCGAGCGATTCGGCCACCGCCGAGTCGATGAAGCCGCAGGTGTTGACGACGACGACGTCGGCCGCGTCGTAGGTCGGCACGGTTTCGTAGCCCTCGGCACGCAGCTGCGTGAGGATGCGCTCGGAATCGACGAGCGCCTTGGGGCAGCCAAGCGAGACGAAGCCCACTTTCGGGGCGGCGGCTTTCGCCACCTTGCGCGCACTGCGGCGGGCGGGGGAACGGGATGCGGCCATTGAGGGTCGGAACTACGCGGGCGCGCATTGTAGCGGTTCGTCCTGCCGGGCCGGCCGGCGCGGCGACGGACGGTTGGCTGCGGTGCTAGGCTCGCGCGAAAACCCCGACGCGGAGCCAGCGTGAGCAGCTATTACGAATCCGAGGATCTCAAGAAATTCGGCGACATCGGCCGCCACGCCAAGCCGCTGGCCGACGAGTTCTTCAAGTACTACGGCATGGTGACCGGCCAGGACGGCGCCCTGAGCAAGCGCGAGAAGGCGCTGATCGCGCTTGCGGTGGCGCACTCGGAAAAGTGCCCCTACTGCATCGACGCGTACACGACGGCGTGTCTGGAAAGCGGCGCCAACCCGGAACAGATGGCCGAGGCGGTGCACGTGGCGGCGGTGATGAAAGCCGGCATCACGCTCGCGCACACGATCCAGATGAACAACCATCTCGACAAGCTGGTGCTGTGACGATGGCGGATGACGCCGGCGCGAGCGCCGCCTCCCGCTACGACTTCGAAGCCGCGCTGCGCCGGCACGGCATCGCGCTGCCGCCGCTGGCGATCGACACGCTGCAGCTCAACATCACCAAGCGCTGCAATCAGGCCTGCCGCCATTGTCACGTCGACGCCTCGCCGGCGCGCACCGAGATGCTCTCGCCCGCGGGCATTGCGGCCTGCCTCGACGTGCTGGCGCAGCATCCGCAGATCCGCACCGTCGACATCACCGGCGGCGCGCCGGAGCTGCACCCGCAGTTCGCCACGCTGGTGGAGCGCGCGACGGCACTGGGCCGGCACGTCATGGTCCGGCACAACCTCACCGTGCAGCTCGACGGCGATCCGGCCACCCGGGTGCCGATGACGCACCTGCCGGCATTCTTCGCGCAGCACCGCGTCGAGGTGGTGTCGTCGCTGCCCTATTACCAGGCGTTCTTCACCGACGCGCAGCGGGGCCACGGCGTGTTCCAGAAGAGCATCGAGGCGCTGCAGCGCCTCAACGCCGTGGGCTACGGTCAGGATGGCAGCGGTCTGCAGCTCAATCTGGTGTACAACCCGGTCGGCCCCTATCTGCCGGCGGCGCAGGCGAGCCTGGAAGCCGACTACAAGCAGTCCTTGATGCAGCACTTCGGCATCCGCTTCAACGGCCTGTTCACGATCACCAACATGCCGATCCATCGCTTCCGCCTGCATCTGGAAAAGAGCGGGCAGTACGCGGCGTATATGGACAAGCTCCTTGCCGCGTTCAATCCGGCGGCGGCCGCCGGGGTGATGTGCCGCAACCTGATCAGCGTCGATCATCGCGGCCATCTCTACGACTGCGACTTCAACCAGCAGCTCGACCTGCCCATCCGCGCGCCCTCGGGCCAGGCCGCGACGATTTTCGACTTCGACCCCCAGCGTCTGCTCAAGCGCAGTATCCGCTTCGGCGACCACTGCCTCGGCTGCACCGCCGGCGCCGGTTCGTCCTGCGGCGGAACCACCGCCTGAGGCGCGGCCGGCGCTTCCTGCGCCCGCTGCGTCGCGTCCTCCGCCCGGCGCGTCGATGCGCCGCGGTTGCGCCTCCGGCGGCGCGCCTTCGTGGCGGTTCACACAGACAGGCGCGGCCCGTCGGCGACATCGTCTTGCGGATGATGACCGACCTGAGGCAGGCGACGCGATGAACACGACCCGGCGTCCATTCCCGCGAGGCGACACCCTGCTGCGCGCCGCGCGCACCACACTTGCGGCCGCCGCCGCCGCCGCGTTGCTGGCCGTCTGGGCCGCGACCGCCGGCGCCCAGGGCGAGCCCCGCTCCAACCGGTTCTGGTGGCCGCAGCAGCTGGATCTGTCGCCGCTGCGCCAGCACGGCGCCGCATCCAATCCGCTGGGGGATGATTTCGACTACGCCGCGGCGTTCAAGCGCCTCGATCTGGCGGCGGTCAAGGCCGATATCGAAACGCTGATGAAAACGTCGCAGCCGTGGTGGCCGGCTGATTTCGGCCACTATGGTCCGTTTTTCATCCGCATGGCCTGGCACAGCGCCGGCACCTATCGCGTGCACGATGGCCGCGGTGGCGCCGGCGGCGGGCAGCAGCGGTTCGACCCGCTCCACAGCTGGCCCGACAACGCCAATCTCGACAAGGCGCGCCGCCTGCTGTGGCCGATCAAGCAGAAGTACGGCCGCAGCCTGTCGTGGGCCGATCTGATCGTGCTGACCGGCAACGTCGCGCTCGAATCCATGGGCTTCAAGACGCTCGGCTTTGCCGGCGGTCGCGAGGACGACTGGGAGCCGGATCTGGTCTACTGGGGGCCCGAAACCGCGATGCTCGCCGATGAGCGCTACAGCGGCGCGCGCATGCTGCAAAAGCCGCTTGCGGCGGTGCAGATGGGTCTGATCTACGTCAACCCGGAAGGCCCCAACGGCAAGCCGGATCCGGTGGCGGCGGCCAAGGACATCCGCGAGACCTTCGGCCGCATGGCGATGAACGACGAAGAGACGGTGGCGCTGATCGCCGGCGGACACGCCTTCGGCAAGGCCCATGGCGCACACAAGCCGGCGGACTGCGTCGGGCCCGAGCCGGCCGCGGCCGGCATCGAGCAACAGGGGCTGGGCTGGATCAGCCGCTGCGGCAGCGGCAAGGGCGCCGACGCCATCACCAGCGGCCTGGAGGGCGCGTGGACGGTCAGTCCGGCGGCGTGGACGACGCAGTATCTCGACAACCTGCTGACGTTCGACTGGGTGCAGACCCGCAGCCCGGGGGGCGCGATCCAGTGGCAGCCGAAGAATGCGGATGAGGTGAAGTTCGTGCCCGACGCGCATGATCCGGCCAGGCGTCACGCGCCGATCATGTTCACCACCGATCTGTCGCTGAAGTTCGACCCGAGCTACCGGGAAATCGCCCAGCGCTTCCAGGCGGACCCCAAGGCCTTCGAGCTGGCCTTTGCCAGGGCGTGGTTCAAGCTGATTCACCGCGACATGGGGCCGCGCGCCCGCTATCTGGGCGCGGAGGTTCCGGCTGAAGCGTTCGTCTGGCAGGACCCGCTGCCGGCTGCCGATTACAAGCCGGTCGATGCCGCGGATCTGTCCGCGCTCAAGTCGAAGATCCTCGCCTCCGGTCTGAGCGTGCCGGAACTGGTGCGCACGGCGTGGTCCGCGGCGGCGAGCTTCCGCGGCACCGATCTGCGCGGCGGCGCCAATGGCGCACGGCTGCGGCTTGCGCCGCAGAAGGATTGGGCGGCCAACAGTCCGCGCGAGCTGGCGAAGGTCTTGAAGACGCTGGAAGACCTCCAGAAGGACTTCAACCGCAACGCCAAGGCCAGCGGCAAGCAGGTCTCGCTCGCCGATCTGATCGTGCTCGGCGGCAACGCCGCCATCGAGCAGGCGGCGAAGAAGGCCGGGCGCGAGGTGCAGGTGCCGTTCGCGCCGGGCCGCACCGACGCGACTCAGGCGCAGACCGATGTGAACTCGTTTGCGGTGCTGGAGCCGACCGCGGACGGCTTTCGCAACTACTTCGCCAAGGACAACCGGCGCTCACCGGCGGAAATGCTGGTGGAGCGCGCCAACCTGCTGACGCTGACCGTACCCGAGATGACCGTGCTGGTCGGGGGGCTGCGCGCGCTCAACGCCAACACGCAGCAGGTCGCGCACGGCGTGTTCACCGACCGGCCCGGCACGCTGAGCAACGACTTCTTCGTCAACCTGCTCGACATGTCCTATCAGTGGAGCCCGTCGGCCAAGACCGAGGGTCTGTACGAGGGGCGCGACCGCGCCACCGGCACGCTGAAGTGGACGGCAACCCCGGTGGATCTGATTTTCGGCTCCAACGCCGAGTTGCGCGCGGTCGCGGAGGTCTATGCCGCGGCCGACGGGCATGACCAGTTCGTGCGGGACTTCATCAAGGCCTGGGCCAAGGTCATGTCGCTGGATCGGTTCGACTGAGCCGCGCCGCACGAGGGCATGCCGCGCAGGAAGCGCCCGGATCAATCCGCGCGACTATCCCGCCGCCTGGTACCAGTTCGCGCCCTGCGCATCGCGCCAGACGCGCACGCGCGCGCGGCGCAGCAGCCAGTTCAGATGCGCGAGGCTCTCGCCGGTGGCCATCAGGTAATGCTCGCCGCGCAGCGGGCGCCGGAACAGCACGCTGAGCACGTCGACCGCGCGTTGCGGCACGCTCAAGGCCTGCTGCAGGCGCGCCAGGCTGCGCTCATGGCCTTCGGCAAGCGCACGCAGGCGTGCGTGCAGGCCATGGAAGGGCTCGTTGTGGGCGGGCAGCACCAGCGCCGAGGCCGGCACCGCGGCGTGCAGGCGCGCCAGCGATGCGAGCCAGTCGGCGAGGGGATCGGCGTCCGGCTCGGTGGGAAACACCGAGATGTTGGAGCTGATCCGGGGCAGCACCTGGTCGCCGGAAATCAGCAGATCCAGCTCGGGGCAGTAGAGGCAGGCGTGCTCGGGCGAGTGCCCGTTGCCGACCAGCACCTGCCAGGTGCGCGATCCGATCGTGATCTCGTCGCCGTGACTGATGCGATGGAAACTGTCCGGCAGGCGGTGGATGGCCTGACCGAAGGCGCCGAAGCGTTCCCGGTACCGCTGCAGCTGCTCTTCGCTCCAGCCCGCGGCGCGGTAGAAGCGCACCCCGTCCTCCGGCGCGGCACGCCCGGTATCGGCGACCAGCGTGCGGCAGGTGAGGTATTCCAGCCGCGTGATCCACAGGCGGCACTCGAAGCGGTCGGTGAGCCAGCCGGCCATGCCGATGTGATCCGGATGCATGTGCGTGCAGATCACCCGCGTCACCGGCCGCCCGCGCAGCGGACCCGCCAGCACGCCCTCCCAGGCGGCCTGGGTCTCCGCCGTGTGCAGCCCGGTGTCGACGACGGTCCAGCCGTCGCCGTCGTCCAGTGCCCAGAGGTTGATGTGCGCCAGGCTGAACGGCAGCGGCATGCGCAGCCACAGCACGCCCGGTGCGACGTCGACCGCGTGCGCCGGTGCCGGCGCCTCGCCGCAGGGGTAGGTGAGGCCCGCGACCGGCGCATCCGTTCTGGGCTCGTCGCTCACACAGCGCTCCTGTATCCGGCAGATGCAAAGCCCGATGATCGCATGCGACCGGCGGTCCGCGCAGGCTGCCGCGCGGGTGCCGGGCCGGTGTCAGCCGATGTGCGTGCGTCTGGAGGTTCCGAAGCGGCGGCGGGCGCCGGACACGGTGCGGCAGCGCCAGCGGCCCTTACCGGCGGCGCCGAGCGCCGCCGGTGCCGCCCACGTGCGGTGCCTTCAGGGCGTCTTCTTGCCGGCGCTCTTGAGGATGTCGTCCAGCGGATTGCCCGCGCTGTCGAGGTCAAGCATCGAGGCGAGTCCCGAGGCGGACACATCCGGCATCGCGCTGCCGGCGCCGCTCTTGCCGCCCAGCAGGCCGCCGAGTTTTCCCAGCAGGCCGCCGCCACCGGTCGCCGCCGCCGCGGCGGCGCCCCCCTGCTTGGCCATGAAGCCGGCGACCAGCATCGACAGCATCGGCAGCATCTTCTTGATGATGGAGGGCTCCAGTCCGGACTTCGCCGCGGCGTCGTCGGCCACCGCGCGGCTGACGTCCTCCGAGCCGAAGATCTGCCCGAGCACCGCGTTGCCCTTGCTCTCGTCGGCGGGCTGACCCGACATCACGTTGTCGAGCAGATCGCCGCCGCCGAGCTTGCTGAGCATGCCGCCGAGGCCGGCCACACCGCCGGGTTGCGACTGCGCCTGTTTCTTGAAGCCGCCGAGAATCGCCGGCATCAGGGCCGCGGCGCCGCTGGCGGCCTGGCTTTCGTCGATGCCGAGCTTGCCTGCGATCGCCTTGAGCCCGCCGGTCTGGGCCAGCATGTCAGTGATCTGCATCTGCGTCACTCCGTTGTGGGATGGGGCCGCGGGCTTCAGTCGAGGAGCTCGCGGGGGACATTGCCGCCGTTGGCGGCGATGCGGGCGAGCACGGTCTTGTGCAGCCACATGTTCATCTTGGCCGAATCGCTCATCAGCTCCGCCGGGCAGCCCAGCTCCGTGGCCAGCTCCTTACGCGCGGCGAAGCTGCTGTCGAGATCGAGCAGCTTGAGTAGATCGACGATGGAGGTGCGCCAGTTGAGCTTCTGCGCATGGGCCGCGGCGCGCTGCTCCATCTGTGCGACCACGTCCACCATCGCCATCGCGGTGGGCGTGGGCGCGGCGGCCGGCGCTGCTGCTGGCGCCGCTGCCGGAGCGGGTGCGGCCGGCATCGCTCGGGGGGTGGTTGCGGCCGGAGCGGCGGCCGCGTCCTTGGCATCGCTGCCGATGCCGAGCTTGTCGAGGATCTTGCTGAAGAAACCCATTGCAGGCTCCGGGTGGTGAGGCTTGCGCGTGGCGGGACGTGCGGGGGTGCGGGGGCCGGTCGTTGTGCACTCGCGGTGCCCGGCGCTAGCGGAATGCCGACAACTTGCCGAAATGATCGGCGAGCAGGTAATAGACGGTGACGCGGTTCTTGGAGCGGTCACCCTGCATCCTGCTGCCGACGCTGGCGATGGCCTGGTCGAGTTCCTCGTCGGCGGCGGTCAGGCCGAGCTTGCGTTTGAGGAAGTTGTCGCGCACGCGCGCCAGCTCCTCCTTGTCGCTGAACGCGACCAGCGCCGCATCGCGTTTCTGCAGCGCGATGCCGCAATAGCGCACGATGCCGGCGATGGCCTTGTCGTCGGCGCCGGCGGCGTATTTCTTGACGTCTGCTGCCCAGTCCTCTGCCATGGCGTGCTCCGGTCCTGCGCTCGCGGCTGGCGCGGTAGCAAGAGTCTGCGCACGCGCGCATATGGTCTGTACGCCGGCATACGGCATACGGCATACGGCATACGGCCTGCGGCCGCAGGCCGTACCGGACGCGGCGCCTGCGTGCGTTCAGCGCAAGCGTTTGCCGAGTTCGCGCAGCAGCGCCGCGCCATCTCCGGACCACGCCGCGCCGTGCATGCAGGCCAGGGTCGTGGGCCGGGTCGCGGCCAGCCGCTCGATGATCGCGCCCGAGTCCGGCGCGTGCGCGTAGTAATCGGCTTGGGCGCGTGCGGCCTCGCTGGCTTCGAGGATGTCGCCTGAGGTCAGCGCCGGGTGCTGGGCGCCGAACTGCGTGAACAGATCGCCGCAGAACAGCGTCCGCGTGGTGGTATCGGCGATGAAGCCGCAATCCCAGCCGTGCGGCAGATGCGGGGCGTCGATCCATTGCACGCTGTGCCGTCCCAGCGACAGCGTCTCGCCGTCGGCCAGCGCGCGTGCCGGACGGTCCGCGTAGTCGCCCATGCACACCATCGCGGAAATGGCCCCGCACACCGGTTCGGCCCTGGGCGCGGTGGCGAGGAACTCGTTGAGGGCGCCGCACTCGTCGGGCTCGAAGTGCGAGAACGCCACGTAACGCAGCGCGGACACCGGCATCACCCGCGCAATCGCGTCGTGGGTCATCTCGAACATCTTGCGCGGTCCGGTGTGGAACAGCAGTGGCGCGTCGTCCTTGATCAGGAACTGGTTGAAGGTGAAGCCACCGGGCATCACCTGCGGCGGAATCGGCGTGCTGATGCGGAAAATGTTGTCGGCGATCTCGTCGACGCGGGTGCCATTGGCTGTGGTGGAGGCGGTCATGGGGGGTCCTTGGCTGAGGCCTGGGGCAAGCGATCCAGCAGGGCGACCAGGCATTCGCCTGCCAGCGCAGCGGCTGCGGCCGGCGAGCGCTGCTGACGCAGCGCTTTCCAGCCCGGGTAATCCAGTACCAGCAGTGCCGCGTCGACAAAATCCGTCGTCGCGCGCGCATCGGCCGCGACGGCATCGCGGACGAGTCCGCGCAACCGGGCGCGGCCACCGTCGAAGAACGCGCGCAGCTCCGGCACCACTTCGGCTTCACCCCAGCCCAGCCGCAGCCAGGGCGAGACGAATTCGAGCTGCGCGTAAACAGCGTCCGCCAGCCGGCGCAGTCGCGTCGCGCTCTGGCGCGCCGCGCCGAAGCAGCCGGCGTCGACCGGTGGCGCCTGCGCCATCACGTGTCCGGTGCAGCCGCCGAGCAGCGCACCCAGCGTGGGGAAGTGGTTGTAGACGGTTTGCGGCGCCACCCCGGCGCGCGCCGCGATCATCGCGTAGGAGGTGGCCAGCGCGCCGTGCCGCGCATGCAGATCGACGGTTGCGCGCACGATGCGTTCGCGCGTGGCCGCCCGCGTCAGCGCGCGGCGGTCCTGGGTGTAGGCGCGCCGCGGGCGCGCGGTCGACTTGATCGTGGATGGATGATCCATCCATTCAATGTGCGCCCCGCGCCTGCGGCGGTCCGTGCGGGAGTTCACGGTCGGGCGCGCGACGCCGCGCACCGATCACCAGCGGCGGCCGCGTGAGCGCGGTGCGCGCAGCTTGGGTAATGCGATGGGGGTGTCCGGCCGCTACCGAGTTCCCGACGCTGGAACCCCCACGCGCACAGGAGGGTGATCAACCGGCATCCGGAATGTCACTTGTTGTCGTGCACAGGGCCACGCAAAGGGGGCGACGCCGCACTGCGAGGGGCGACACCAGCCCGGGGGCGGAGCGTGCTCACCCTGGCGCTGGAGGGCCTTGCTGAAGGCGGCGATCCAGCACGTACGACTGCCCCTGACCGGCAGGAAAATCCAGGGCGCGAATCAGATCCGCACGGCGCAGGATCAGGCGCACCGGTGAGTCGCTGCTCAATTTCAGTGTGATGGCATGGGCAGCGTCCAGTCCGGCGCCAAGCAGGTCGATCCCCAGCTGCGCCACCTGGCCGAGGTCAAGCTCCAGCACGTCCTCGCGCGGCGGCGCGGATCCGAGCGCCCAGGTCTGCCGTTCCCGGTGATGCGGCGTGGGGGTCGGCAGCAGTGCGGTATCGAACGGCAGATCCTCAATCGTGCGCTCGGGTCGCCCCCCGGAGCGCACCCGAATGGTCGCGATCTCAGCGCCTTCGGCGGCCCGCAGGTTCTCGAGCCACCAAGGGCCGACGGGCCCGACGCCAAGGCGCTCGTCCACTTCGGCCGGGAACCAGTTGAAATCGATCCGTCCAGGGTTCTGCTTGGCAGTTTGCGGCGCATCGTTGACCAGCCATTGCGCGGCATCGGTGAAGGCGGGATACAGCATGTCGTTCAGCGCCCAGCCGACATGATCCTCAAGCAGGAAGTGGTCGAACACGTACGCGTAACCCAGCGCCCTGAGCCCGTCGGCAATCGCGCGTGCCTCGGGAAACGGCACCATCTGATCGAGGCTGGAATGGGCGTGGTAGTAGCCGCTCCAGCGCAGATTGGGCAGCAGGCGCAGGTCGATCACGCGATCATCCCCGCCGGCGATGACGACGCCGCCGGCAAAGATGTCCGGATACTTCATCAGCAAGCGCAGCGTGGAGTTGCCGCCCATCGAGTAGCCGCTGCTGTGCACGCGCTCCGGATCCAGCGTGTAGCGGCGTGCCACGTCGGCCCAGGCCTCCCACAGATCCACCTCCGCATCGCCCTCGAAATCACCGGCCGGTCCGCGGCCCTGGGTGGACAGGCAGAATACGGCGCGCCCGGCGCAGGCCTCGGCCATGAAATTGGGCATGGTGGCGCCGTACTGGTTGTGCATCTGGAAGCCGCTGTGCAGCGTCAGGGTCAGCGGCGTGGGCGTGCCCGGCGCATAGTCATCCGGCACGAAAAGCGCATAGGGCTGCACCTTGTCCAGGTACACCGGATGCCCGCCGGCGATGCCCGTGGCGCGGTCAATGCCGACGCGACCATATTCGGTCATCGGATCAATCGAGGACACATACCAGCGATTGATGAAACCGGTCAGCGGCGCCTCCGGCTCGGCGCTCGCGGGATCCAGCCGGGCCCAGTCCAGTTCTCCGGCGAAGGCACTGATGTCGCCGTGGGCCAGGGCTTGCGCCTGGCCCAGGTCCATCCAGAAGTTCTGCTCGGCATTTTCATCCGAGTAATCGCGGAACGTGGCGTTGAAAACAGGCGGCGCGGTGGGTGGCCCGGCGAACTGGGCCATTTCGTCACGGAAGCCGCCGCGGCCATCATGCAGGCCCGATACGAGGCGTATCGACCAGACGCCGCCAATCTGCAGCTGGCTCCGCGGCACGCGCGCAACGAAGCTCTGGCTGGGCAGGTCCACTGACACCGGGCCGGCGCCCAGCTCGCTGCCGTCCGCGGCCAGCAGGCGGTAGCCTGCTGCGGAAACGAGGAGCACCGCATCCACCCCGGCAGACTTCAGGCGCGGCACGCCGGGCCAGGCGGTAAGGGCATCCAGCCCACCGGCGCCGTGATCGATGCCGAAGGCGGCAATCGGAGTGGCGCCCTCTACCAGTGTCAGCCAGTCCACGCGCCAGTAACTCGCGGCGGGATCCGCGCCGATGCCCACCCGAAAGATGTCGGCCCCGTTCTCGGCCAGATTGGCCTCATCGGGGTAGCGCATGCCGCCGCCGGTGGGGCTGCCATAGTGGTCGACCGGCGGATCCAGGCCCAGCGCGCCATTGGCGTCGTAGAGAAAATCACTCCAGTAGTAGGCGCCCCATGCGTAACGACCGCTGCCGCTGAGGCCGGGCGCGCCTTGTCGGAAGGGCCAGGCGGCCGGCTCCGGCAGCACTGCGGGCCGCGCAAAGGCCGCGGCCGGCGCGCCGGCGGGCATCTGCGCGTTGCTCGCGACGTCGGAGGGCTCGCCCGTCCCTGGCGGCGACGAATGACAGGCCGCGAGGCTCAGTGCGGTGAATGCCGCGATAACGACAGGTTTCATGCGGCCTTGGGCACGCGGCGTCCGGCAGTGTCCTGCGGTATGTGCGGCGGGCAACGCGTTTCGGCTGCAACGCTTGCGCATGCCCACGCGCCCGGAGTGGTGCCTCGGGTCAGCCGCGCGGCAGCAGCGGCATGCCCGAGAGCCAGGGGTGGGCGTAGACCAGCACCGCGGTCAGGATCAGGCCGATGGCGGCGCTGACCAGCGTCTTGGCCATGCCCACCGGGGCCGGCTTGCGCCAGGCGCCGTCACGCCGGTTGATGAAGATCACCTCGAGCACCGCCCACGCCAGCAGGCCACCGAACAGCACGACCGACCGCGTCTCGCCGTTGGACAGCAGGTGGGCTACGGCCCAGAGCTTGACGCCGGTGAGCTGGGGGTGGCGGATGAACTGCTTGATGTCGGTGGGCGCGCGGGCGCCGATGAACAGGATCACCGCCACCGGCATCAGCAGCATGGTGACGTGGCGCAGAAATGCCGGCGGCTGCCACAGTGCCGTGGGCAGCGTCGCTTTCCAGCCGGCGACCATCAGGATCAGGGAGGCGATGATCGTGAGTGCGAACAGGCCCTTGTACGGCAGTTCGCCGAGACGGCCGATCAGGCCGGCGCGTGCATTCACGCCCAGCGCCTTGAACAGATGCGTTGCGGACCACAGCAGAATGCCGAGCAGCAGCAGCGTCATGTCGCGTCCCCCGGATTTGTCGTCGCGGCGCAGCATACTGGGGCGCCGGGGCTTTGTCTCGGGGGCGCGTGAATATGCGAATGCCCATCACCTATATGGACGAGGACGCCGGCGGGCGCGACCGGCAGCATGCCTGCAGTCATCGGAGCCGGCGTCCTGCCGCGCCCGACCAATACGCATCGCCAGCCGCAGGAGGGCTAGCTGAAATGGGCGCCATTGATCTCAAGCAGCTTCTGGAATCGCAGAGTCTGGAACGCTGCCCGTTCCCGATCCCGGTGGGCTGGTACTTCATCGACTACTGCGACACGCTCAAGCCGGGCGAGATGCGCAACGTCTTCGTCTTCGACCAGGAGTGGGTGCTGTTCCGCACCGAGTCCGGCAAGCCGGGCATGTCGGATCCGTACTGCCCGCACCTGGGCGCGCACATGGGGCACGGCGGCAAGGTCTGCGGCGAGCATCTGCGCTGCCCGTTCCACCACTGGGAGTACGACACCGCCGGCTGGTGCAAGAGCATCCCCTACGCCAAGGTCACGCCGCCGATCGTCAAGAAGCAGGCGATCCTGCGCACGCTGCCGATGGTCGAGAAGTACGGAATGATGTGGGCGTGGTATCACCCGCAGTGTGAAGCGCCGAGCTTCGAGCTGCCGTACATCCCGGAGATGGAGGACGCGACCGGATACGCCGGCACGCGCCGCGGCTCGTGGACCGCCGACACCTGCATCCAGGAAATCGCCGAGAACGGCGTCGACGTCGCGCACCTGAAGTTCCTGCACAACGCACCGATGATTCCGCCGGTCGAGGCGACCTACGACGGGCCGGTGATGACGCTGAACATCGGCAAGGGCTACATCATCGGCAAGGCGTACGGGCCGGGCCTCAACGTCATGCGGTTCAACCAGCATGGCGTGACCGCGACGATGATTTCGTACTCGGTGCCGGTCAGCAAGGAAAAGACGCAGATGAACATGTCGTTCCGGCATGTCGACTACGCGCAAGGCACGCCCGAACTCGCCGCGTCGAAGAAGATCATCGATCACATGATCGGCGCCGCCGAGGGCGAGGAGAGCGCCGGTTTCGAGAGCGTCGACTTCATCGTCTGGAACAACAAGAAGTACCGTCCGAACCCGCTGCTGTGCGACGGCGACGGTCCGGTGCTGCCGTTCCGCAAGTGGTTCAAGCAGTTCTATCCGGGCTTCGAGAACTCGACGAAGATCTGAGCGGCGATGCGTGCGGGGCGGTGTTGAGCCGCCCCGCAGCGCGCCTGTACCGAGGGCATGGGAATGGCAGTTGTACGAGTCACGGGCCGCGACGGCGCCGAGCGCGCGCTTGAAGCGACCGGCGGATGCGCGCTGATGGACACGCTGCGCGACGCCGGCACCGGCATCGACGGCACTTGTGGCGGCATGATGTCCTGCGGCACCTGCCACGTGTATGTCGATCCGGCCTGGTCCGATCGCCTGGCGCCGAAGAGCGAAGACGAGCAGATGATGCTCGACGCGATCGGCGAGCTGGTCGAGCTGCGACCCAGTTCGCGGCTGTCGTGCCAGATTGCGGTCACCGACGCGCTCGACGGACTCAAGGTCGAGATCGCCCCGCCGGTATGAGCAGCACCTGAGCGCAGGCCCCCGAGCACAGCGGACGACAGCGCAATGAGCCGGCGATGTCCAGTCACTGCAGCGGGTCGGCGCGCGCGCCGCTGCGGCGCGGGCCGGCTCCGGTCGTGAGCAGCCGCGCGCCGCGCGCAGGCACCGGCCGCGCCGCCGAGCATTCCGGCGCGCGGGTCGGACGGCCGCCCCGGGTCAGCGCACAAGCGATCATCGAAGCCGCGGTCGCCATCGGCCTCGAGAAGGTGACGCTCAAGCAGGTCGCCGACCGCCTGGGCGTGGCTGTCGCCACCCTGTACCGCCATGTGCGCAACCGCGATGAGCTGGTGCGCCTGGCCGCGTTCCGCGTCGCCTTGACACGCCGCCTGCCGCCAGCCGACGCCGGGGGCTCGATGCATTGGTCGCAGATCGCCACCGGTTTCGCCGAGAGCCTGCACGAGTGTTTCACCCGCGAGCCGCAGCTGCTCTATGAGCTGAGCAAGGGCCGGCTCGGTCCCGATGTCGAGGTCGATTTCCTCGAGCAGTTCCTCGCGGCGCTGGCCCCGCACGGCTTCACGGCGGCCGAAGGCATCCGCCTGCACCATGCGATCGCGATGCTTGCGATCGGCGCCAGCGCAGGCGCGCTGGCACTGGGTGCCGCCCAGGCGGCCGGCGCGCCGATGCAGCAGGCCATCGAGCACATGCTCGCCGAGCGCGATGCCGCCGAGCTGCCGCATCTGCGTACGGCGCTCGACCAGTATCTGAACATTGATCCCCGCAGCTGGCTTGCGGCCCTGCACGATCTGCTGGTCGGCGTGGCCGCCGCGCGTGGCGAGACGCTGCCGCCGGTGACGGGGTCCTAGCCATTGCATCAACGTCAAGCGGAGCAAGCAATGCAGAAGTGGATTTGCGTCATCTGCGGTTTCATCTATGACGAAGCGGTCGGCATGCCTGCCAGCGGCATCGCCGCCGGTACCCGGTTTGCGGATCTCCCCGACGACTGGACGTGCCCTGAGTGCTCGTCGCCGAAGGATTCGTTCGAGGTCTACAGCGCCTAGC
>JBFHQK010000011.1:0-23023 GCA_041592255.1 Fontimonas sp. | reverse complement strand
CACGGTGTCGGGCGCTATCTGGCGATTGCGGATCAGGAACCACGAGCGCCAGGAACCTTGGTCGTAGCCGAAGTTCACTCCGCCGGTCAGATCCACCAGCGCGGTCAGTTCGAGAAACCCGGCGCCGCCCTTGACCGTGTGGAAGGCACGAAAAATATCGTTGAGCAGCGCGCGGTCATCCGGCCGCGCCTCCAGCGCGACCAGCTGTTCGCCCAAACGCTGCACCAGCTCACCGGCCTCGGTGAGGAAGTCGGCGCGGATTTCGTCGTCGGCTCCGGTCGTCATGTCTAGAATCCAAGGCTCGCCAGCAGTTCGTCGGCGTCCTGCTGGCTGGCCCCCGGCGTACTTCCCGGAACCGCCGGCCCGGACAGCGCGCCGGATAACGGCTGTATCGGCCGCGGCGGCACGGTCTGAAGTCCGCCGCCGGCGGCGCGCAGCAACTCCAGCAGCGCGGTCTCGACGTTGCGCACCAGCGTGATGACACGCTTGATGATCTGACCCGAGATGTCCTGGTATTCCTGCGCCTGCGCCAGTTCCGACAAGGTCCGGCGCAGCAGCTGCGTCTGTTCGGCCAGGTCGTCGCGCACGCAGTGCATCAGCCCGGCGACGTTGGCAGCCTCCGGGTGGGCCACCGAAAGCACCGTCTGCGCTTCAGCCAGATGCTGCGCCGCCCGCTCGATGCCGGCGGTGACGCCGCGCGCCTGGTCGACCAGGTCGAGCGTGTGGTGGGCGGCGCGCTCCGTGACCTGCATGACGTAGTCAAGCCGGTGGCGCGCATCGGGAATCTCGTCGCCGGCAAGGTGCGCCAGACGCTCGTCCAGACGCATCTCGACGACCTCCTGGTGCAGCTGGCGCGTCAGGCGTGCGACGTGCGCAAACAGCGCGTCCTCGCGCTCGCGCGCCAGCGCGTCGATGCCGGCATCGAAGCTGCTGTCGTCGCCGGCTTCGAGCACTGCCAGCAGCGCACGCAGACGCTGCGCGTTGCGTTCGCGCCGCTCGTTCGCGGCTGCGCGCTCCATCACGCCGCCTCGGACATGCGCTGGAAGATCTTGTCGATCTTTTCCTTGAGCGTCTGCGCGGTGAACGGCTTGATGATGTAGCCGTTCACACCGGCCTGCGCCGCCTCGATGATCTGCTCGCGCTGCGCCTCGGCGGTGACCATCAGCACCGGCGTCTTGCCGATGCGCGCATCGCCGCGGATGTTGCGCAGCAGCTCGATGCCGGTCATGCCGGGCATGTTCCAGTCGGTGACGACGAAGTCGAAGCTGCCCGATTGCAGCATCGGCCACGCCGTCTTGCCGTCATCCGCCTCGGCCGTGTTGGTGTAGCCCAGGTCGTTGAGCAGGTTCTTGACGATGCGCCGCATCGTCGAGAAGTCATCCACGATCAGGATGCGCATGTTCTTGTCCATCACCACTCCAGTCTTGCGTGCTCAGGCCGCAGCCTGCATTTCCTTCCATTCCTTGAGGCGCGCGCGCAGGCGTACCAGTGCCTGGCCGTGGATCTGGCAGACGCGGCTCTCGCTGACCTCGAGCACCTCGCCGATCTCGCGCAGATTCAGCTCGTTGTCGTAGTACATCGACATGACCAGACGTTCCCGTTCCGGCAGCGCGGCGATCGCGCTCGCCAGAGCTTCCTGGAACTCGCGCTGCTGCAGCTCGTCGAGCGGACCGCCGGTCGGATCGGGGGCGTCGAGCGTTTCGTTGCCGTCGTCGCCGCCGGCATCGAGGCTGAGCACATGGCAGCGTGCGCCGTCCTGCACGATCTCGTGGTACTCGGCGATGCTGATACCCAGGCGATCGGCGACCTCGGCCTCACGGGCATCGCGCCCGGTGGCCTGCTCGATCTCGCGGATCGCGCGCGTGACTTCGCGCAGCCGCCGGTGCACCGATCGCGGCGCCCAGTCGGTCGTGCGCAGCTCGTCGAGCATCGCGCCGCGGATGCGGATGCCGGCGTAGGTCTCGAAGGACGCGCCCCGGTCGCCGCTGTAATGACGCGCCGCCTCGATCAGGCCGATGATCCCGGCCTGGATCAGATCGTCGACCTCGACGCTGGACGGCAGTCGTGCGGCGAGATGGTGCGCGATGCGGCGCACCAGGTCCGCATGCCGCCTGACCAGCTCGGACTCGGACTGTCGCGACGGCGCGCGATCGGTGGGTGCGGCGCTCATGCCGGCAGCTCCGCGACCGCAGGCCGGCCGTGACCGACCAGACGCTCGACAAAGAACTCGAGATTGCCGCGCGCCCCTTCGGGCAGCGCCCAGCCCGCCACCTTCTTGGCCAGCGCGCGGTAGGCATGTGCGCTCGGCGCGCTCGGATAGGCCTCGACCACCGCGCGCTGGCGGCGCACCGACCGCTTGAGCCACTCGTCGTAGGGGATCGTGCCGATATGGTTGAGCGTGACGTCGAGGAAGCGTTCGGCCACGCGCCGCAGGTTCTCGAAGATCTCCTTGGCTTCGGCCGGACTGTGGGTCTGGTTGCTCAGCACCTGAACACGCTTGATGCCGTTGTCGCGGTTGAGCACCTTGATCAGCGCGTAGGCATCGGTCAGCGACTGCGGATCGTTGGTGACCACGACGATGATTTCCTGCGACGCCTGACTGAACGTGATCACGCTGTCGGCGATGCCGGCGGCGGTGTCGACGATCAGCGTGTCCAGCGGCCGCGCCAGTTCCGAGAAGGCGCGCACCAGACCGGCGTGCTCGGCCGCGGACAGCTCGGCCATGCTGCGCTTGCCGCTCGATGCCGGCACCACCAGGACGCCGGCCGGCCCTTCCAGCAGTGTGTCCTCGAGCGTGCAGCTGCCGTCGATCACGTGCGACAGGTTGTAGGTCGGCTGCAGCCCCAGCATCACATCGATGTTGGCCAGACCGAGGTCGCCGTCGAGCAGCATCACCTGACGGCCGTCCATCGCCATCGACACCGCGAGATTGACCGACGTCGAGGTATTGCCGACGCCGCCCTTGCCGCGGGTGACGGCGATCACCTGCACCGGCTTCTGCGCGCGCAGACGCCGCAAGCCCGCGGCCTGATTCCCCACGCTCGCGCTAGGCCCCTGCATGAGCGGCTCCGAACTGGAGGGCGAGCGTGCTGTCGTCGATGGTCGCCGGTGCCTGCCGCGCCAGCTGCATCGCACGCAGCACCAGCTGATCGGCGCGCGCCTGCTGCAGATCCTCGGGCACGCGCTGGCCGTCGCACAGATAGGCCACCGGCAGGCGGTGGCGGATGGTCGCCGACAGCGCCCCGCCGATGCGGGTGGCCTCGTCGAGCTTGGTCAGCACGCAGGCCTGCGGTTGCGCCGCACCGAAGCGCCGCAGGATCTCCTCCTGATCGGCGGCCTGTGTCGTTGCCGACAGCACCAGCCAGTTGCGGATCGGCCGGCGCGCGGCCTTGAGCTCGGCAAACTGTGCGGCAAGCTGCCGATCGCGCGCGGCCATGCCGGCGGTATCGATCAGCACCAGCTTGCGGTCCTGCAGACGCGCCAGCACCGCACTCAGCTCAGCGGCGTTGGCGGCGGTCTGCACCGGCACGCCGAGCAGACGACCGTAAGTGAACAGCTGTTCCTGCGCACCGACGCGGTAATGGTCGGTGGTCACCAGCGCCAGATCGCGGGTGCCGTGGCGCGCGGCAAAGCGCGCGGCGAGCTTGGCCAGCGTCGTGGTCTTGCCGACACCGGTCGGCCCGATCAGCGCGACCACACCGCCTTCGAGCAGGGCGTCGGTGGTCGCCACCGGGATGCGGCGTGCGAGCAGTCCCAGCGGCAGGAAGCGCGAACGGTCGGCATCGACGTTGCGCGGCAGCTGCTTGACGATCGCCTGCGCCAGCTGCAGCTCCAGACCGAGATCGGTCATCGTGCGCAGCGCCGCCATCCGCTCGGGCTGGCGTTCCGACAGATCCTGCCACGCCAGGTCGGCCATCTGCTGCTCGAACAGCTTGCGCATGCCGCCGATTTCCCGCCGCAGCTGCTGAACCTCGGGCAGCGGCAGCGGCGACAGCGCCGACGCCGGGGCCGCGGTCTGCGGCGCGCGCGGCGCCACCGCCTGGGCCGTCGGCGCCGGTCGCACCGCGGCCGTGCGGCGCGGCTGCACTGCGGGCGCAGCGGCGGTGGCCGCGCTTGGCGCTGCGGCCTCGGCCGCAGCAGCCTTGTCCTCGCGCCGCGTCGCCGCCTGCAGCAGCGCCGCGTCGGAGTCGGTGGCCGCGACCACCTCGATACCGCCGCTCACGCGCCGGTTGGACAGGATCACCGCGTCGGGGCCCTGTTCCTCACGGACCATGCGGATCGCCTCGCGCATGCTGCCCGCCAGAAACCGTTTGATCTTCATCTCGACTCCACGCTCCTTGCCTGCCGTCTCACCACGCTCACCGGATCACGCCTCACGCGATCGCCCCCACCATCCGCAGCCGCTTGCTGTCCGGCACCTCGTCGTACGCCAGCACGTGCAGTCCCGGAATGGTCTGGCGCGTGAATCGCGCGAGCAGTGGCCGCAGCGTGGGCGGCACCAGCAGGACTGCCGGCTGGCCCTGGGTCTCCTGACGCCGCGTCTGTTCGGTCAGCGACCGATGCATCCGCTCCGCGAGTCCCGGCTCGATCGCCGAACCACCGCTCTTGAGGCTGTCCTGCAACACCTGTTCCAGCGGCGCAGCCAGCGTCAGCACCGGAAGCTCAGGCTCCAGTCCATTGATTTCCTGAACAATCTGTCGGCCCAGCGCGATGCGGACGAGCCCCGAGAGAACGACGGGATCCTGACTGCGGCTGCCATGCTCGGCGAGGGTCTCGGCAATCACGCGCAGGTTGCGGATCGGCACCCGCTCGGCGAGCAGGTTCTGCAGCACTTTCACGAACACCGACAGCGGCAGCAGCTTGGGCACCAGATCCTCGACCAGCTTGGGCGCCTGCTTGGCGAGCTGGCTCAGCAGCGCCTGGGCCTCGTCATGTCCGAGCAACTCGTGCGCATGGAGCTTGACCAGATGTGACAGGTGCGTGGCGATCACGGTCGAGCAGTCGACGACGGTGTAACCCATCGTCTGCGCGTGTTCGCGGGCGCCCTTGTCGATCCACACCGCGTCGAGCCCGAACGCCGGATCCTTGGTCGCGATGCCGTCGAGCTGGCCGAACACGCGGCCGGGATTGAGGGCGAGTTCGCGCTCCGGGTAGACCTGTCCTTCGGCAACCGGCACGCCATGCACCAGCAGGCGGTACCACGACGGCTGCAGCTGCAGGTTGTCGCGGATGTGCACCGGCGGCACCAGGAAGCCGAGTTCCTGCGTGAGTTTCTTGCGCACGCCCTTGATGCGCGCCATCAGCTCGCCGCCCTGGCGCGCGTCCACCATCGGGATCAGCCGGTAGCCGACTTCCAGTCCGAGCACGTCCTCGCCCGGCACGTCCTCCCACGACAGCTCGGCCGGCGGCTGCGCCGTCTGCGGCGCCTCGGCCGGCGCCGCGGCCGCGGCCCGCGCGCGCCGGCTGATCAGCCACGCGGCGCCGCCGCAGACCATCGCCAGCAGCAGGAACGCGAGATTGGGCATGCCCGGAATCAGGCCGACCAGGCCGAGCACCCCCGCGGTAACTGCGAGGACGCGCGGCTGGCTGAACAGCTGCGACATGACCTGCGAGGACATGTCCGCCTGGCGCGACATGCGCGTGACCAGCACCGCCACCGAGGTCGACAGCAGCAGCGCCGGAACCTGCGCGACCAGACCGTCGCCGATCGTCAGCAGCGTGTAGTTGCGCAGCGCATCGGTGAACGCCATCTCATGCTGCAGCGGCCCGATCAGCAGCCCGCCGACGATGTTGATCAGCAGAATCAGGATGCCGGCGACGGCGTCGCCGCGGACGAACTTGCTGGCGCCGTCCATCGAGCCGTAGAAATCGGCCTCGGAGCGGACCTCTTCGCGCCGGGCCTTGGCCTCGTCGCGCGTCAGAATTCCGGCGTTGAGGTCGGCGTCGATTGCCATCTGCCGGCCCGGCAGCGCGTCGAGGACGAAGCGTGCCGACACCTCCGAGACGCGCTCGGCGCCCTTGGTGACGACCATGAAATTGACGATCGTCAGGATGATGAACACGATCAAACCGACGGCGTAGTTGCCGCCGATCACGAACTCGCCGAAGGCCTCGATCACGCGACCTGCCGCGTGCGTGCCCTGATGGCCGTTGAGCAGGACCACGCGCGTCGACGCGACGTTGAGCGCCAGACGCAGCAGCGTCGCAAACAGCAGGATCGTCGGGAACGAATTGAAGTCCAGCGGCCGCAGCACATAGATCACGGCAAGCAGGATCGTGATCGACAGCGTGATGTTCACCGTGAACATCAGATCGAGCACCGCCGGCGCCAGCGGCACCACCATCATCGCCAGGATCGTCAGCAGCAGCAGCGGCGCGGCCAGGCCACTCCGGCTCAGTTCGCGCACGCGCAGCAGCAGGTCATTGACGGTCATGGCCGGCCGCGTGCAATGCCTGTGCCGCAGCCGCTTGCGAACCCCTTATTCAGCGGCGTCCGGCTCGCCGCCCGGCAGGTCGCCGACGACAGGCGGCGTCGGCCGCGCGCCGGCCGGTCCGGGTCGTGCGCCCCAGCTGCGCAGCTGGTAGATGTACGTCAGCACCTGCGCCACCGCCGCATACAGGGTCGCCGGAATCTCGTCGTCGAGGGCGGTGCTGCGATACAGCGCGCGCGCCAGCGGCGGCGCGGACACGATCGGTACGCGGTGGCGGCCGGCAAGCTCGCGGATCGTCGCCGCCAGCAGGTCGACGCCCTTGGCCACGACCCTGGGCGCGCGCATGCGACCGCTGTCGTATTTGAGCGCGACGGCGTAGTGCGTGGGGTTGACGATCACCACGTCCGCCGTCGGCACCGCTTCCATCATCCGGCGCTGTGCCACCTCCTGCTGCAGGCGCCGCAGGCGGCCCTTGACCTCGGGGCTGCCTTCGGCCTCCTTGAATTCCTGCCGCACCTCCTGCTTGGTCATGCGCAGGCGGCGGGCGTGCGACCACAGCTGGTAGGGCACATCGATCGTGGCGATCAGCAGCAGACCGCCGGTCATCCACGCCAGACAGCGCAGCGCCAGGCTCAGGCCGTGCGCCATCGCCGGCACCGCCGCCTCGCGGCCGAGCTGCGCCAGTTCATCCAGGTGCGAGTACAGGAACAGCGCCGCAATCGCGCCCAGCGCACCGGCCTTGAGCAGCGCCTTGCCCAGCTCCACCAGGCTCTGACTGGAGAACACCCGCCCCAGCCCCTTGAGCGGGTTGACCCGGCCGAAATCCGGCTTGAGCGCCTCCGCCGACAGGTTCCAGCCGCCCAGCAGCAGCGGCGCCACGAACCCGGCGAGAAAGCCCACCGCCAACAGCGGCACCACGATCGCAAAACCGCCGATCAGCAGGGTGCCCAGATGCGCCAGCAGATCCTCGGGGCGGTCGAGCAGGCGCAGATCCGGCGACAGCGCATGCTCCATCCAGTGCGCCGCCCCGCCCGCCAGCGAACCGGCCAGCAGCATCAAGGTCAGCACGCCCGCGCCGAGCACGCCCAGCGACGCCAGCTCGCGCGAGCGTGCGACTTCACCGCGCTTGCGCGCCTCGCGCAGGCGCTTGGGTGTGGCGCGTTCGGTGCGGTCCTGGGCGCTGCTGCTGTCGGCCATCGCTCAGCGCGCTCCCAGCAACTGCGCGAGCACCAGCCAGGCCTGATCGAGCAGGCCCTCGACACTCTCCTGCATCGCCGGCAGGCCGGCACGGATCAGCAGCAGACCGGCCACCAGGGTCACCGGGAACCCCACCGCGAACAGGTTCAGCGTCGGCGCGCTGCGGCTGATCACGCCCATCGCCAGATTCACCGTCAGCAGCGCAATCACCACCGGCAGCGCGATCTGCACGCCGCCGACGAAGACGACGCCGGCGAAGCGCAGCAGCAGTCCCACCTCCTCGGCACCCAGGCCGGCACCGTCGACCGGCAGCGTCGCGAACGAATCGACGATCATCCCGATCAGCACCAGATGACCACCGAGCGCGAGGAACAGCAGCGTCGCCATCACCGTCAGGAATTGCCCGATCACCGGCGTGCTGACGCCACGCAGCGGATCAGCGAGCTGGGCGAATCCCAGGCCCATGCCAAAGGCGATCAGTTCGGCCCCCATCACCACGGCCTCGAACACCAGCAGCAGCACGAAGCCAGCGGTCAGACCGATCAACAGCTGCTGGAGCAGGATGCGAAACCACGCCGCCGAGAACGCCTCGACCGGCGCCGGCGCCGGCAGCAGCGGCGCGACGACGAGGGTCAGCAGCAGGGCCAGCAGCACGCGCACACGCGGGCTGACGCTGCGCGCGCCCAGCACCGGCGCGATCATCAGCAGCGCGCCGATGCGCAGGAACGGCCAGAAGTACTGCTGCAGCCACGCGACCAGCTGAGGCTCGGTGACGCTCATCGCCGCGCTCAGCCCAGCAGTCCCGGAATCCCCTCGATCAGGCGGCGCGTGTACTCGCTGAGCAGCCGCAGCATCCAGGGTCCGGCGACCACCCCCACGGCCGCCATGGCCAGCAGCTTGGGGATGAAACTCAGCGTCATCTCGTTGATCTGCGTCGCGGCCTGGAACACGCCCACCAGCACACCAACCGTGAGCGCCGTCAGCAGCAGCGGCGCGCCCAGCAGAATGCCCAGCGCAAGAGCCTCGCGGCCGATGGTCAGGACACTCTCGGGACTCATGCCGCCACCGCCCGGAACGACGCCGCGAGCATGCCGGTCACCAGCGCCCAGCCATCGACGAGCACGAACAGCATCAGCTTGAACGGCAGCGAGATCAGCATCGGCGACAGCATCATCATGCCCATGCTCATCAGTACGCTGGAAACGACCAGATCGATGATCACGAACGGGATGAACAGCAGAAAGCCGATCTGGAACGCGGTGGTCAGTTCCGAGGTCAGGAACGCCGCCGCCAGCACCGGGAACGGCACCTGCTCCGGCGCCGCGTACGGCGCATCCCCGGCGATGCGGGCGAAGTTCAGCAGGTCCGCCTCGCGCGTCTGCGCCAGCATGAAGCCGCGCAGCGGCTGCGCCGCCGCGGCCAGTGCCGGCTCGAAGGCCAGCTCGCCGGCCATATAGGGCTGCGCGGCTTCGACGTAGACACGTTCCAGCACCGGCGACATGACGAAGAACGTCAGGAACAGCGACAGCCCGATCAGCACCTGATTGGTCGGCGTCTGTCCGGTGCCCAGCGCCTGACGCAGCAGCCCGAGCACGATGACGATGCGCGTGAACGCGGTCATCGCCAGCAGCGCCGCCGGCAGCAGCGTCAGCGCCGTCATCAGCAGCAACACCTGGATGCTGAGGCTGTACTCGGTGGCGCCGCCCGGCACCGGCGTGGCGGTGACCGCCGGCAATGCCGGCGCCGCGAACCCCACGCCGGTGCACAGCAGCAGCGTCAGTGCGCCCGCCGCGCCGGCGACCCGCGACCCGGAAATCCGCGCGCGGCGCATCATGGCGTGGTCTTGCCGCTCATCGCCTGACGCAGGCGCTCGGCAAATGCCGGCACCCGCAGCGGCTCGGCCGCCGCCGGGCTGACCGGCGCATCGAAGCGATGCAGCAGATTCACGCTGCCCGGGGCGACGCCGAGCAGAAACTCGTGCTCGCCGACCTGCAGCAGCACGACCTTCTCCTTGGCGCCGAGTTGCGCCCCGCCCTTGACTTGCAGCGTGGCGCCGCGCGCGGCGCGCGCCCCCTGCAGCCAGCGCGCCAGCCAGGCCAGCGCGAAGATCACGCCCAGCACCAGGATCAGGCTGCCGAGCATCTCCAGCGCACCGCTGGCGGACACGGCGCTGCCGGCGGAGTCGGCGACGGGCGCGGCCGGCGTCATTTCAACTTCCGGATGCGCTCGGCCGGGCTGACGACATCAGTCAGACGGATGCCGAATTTCTCGTTGACGACCACGACCTCGCCGTGGGCCACCAGCGTGCCGTTGGCGTAGACGTCCAGCGGTTCGCCGGCGGCGCGGTCGAGCTCGACCACCGAGCCCTGATTGAGCTGCAGCAGGCTGCGGATCGGAATGCGCGAGCGCCCGACTTCGAGCGACAGCGTCACCGGCACGTCGAGGATGACATCCAGATTGACGTCGCCGCCGCCGGGCGCGGCACGATCCTCGAGAGTCTGAAAACTGGCGCGGGCCGGTTCCGGGCCCTTCTTTGCGGATTCGGCGCTCATGCGGCTTCCTTGTGGTGACGCGAATGGGGTCTCTTGATCACTTCGGTGATGCGCACGGCGTTGTGTCCGCCGGCGACGCCGAAGGTGCCGCGGAACAGCGGCAGCTGCTCGACGCACAGTTCGAGTGTCTTGGGCAGCGTGATCGGAATCACATCGCCAGCCTTGAGCTGGGTCAGCTGGCGCAGCGAAATCGTCGCGCGCGCCAGTTCACTGTCGAGCTCGACTTCGGCGTCCTGGATCTGGTCGCGCAGCGACTGGCTCCAGCGCTCGTCCTTCTCGACCCGATCCGACTGGACACCGGCATCGAGCAGATCGCGGATCGGTTCGATCATCGAGTACGGGAAGGTGATATGAACGTGGCCGCCGCCGCCCTCGAGCTCGATCTTGAACTTGCTGGCGACGACGATCTCGCTGGGCGACACGATGTTGGCGAAGTGCGGATTGACCTCGGAGTTGATGTACTCGAAATCGAGCTTCATCACCGGACTCCAGGCTTCCTGCATGTCGTCGAACGCCTGCTTGAGCAGCAGCTGGATCACGCGCATCTCGGTAGGCGTGAATTCGCGACCTTCGATCTTGGTCTTGAGCTTGCCGTCGCCGCCAAAGAAGTTCTCGACGACGCTGAACACCAGGCGCGGCTCGAACACGATCAGCGCGGTGCCGCGCAACGGCTTGACCCGGACCAGGTTGAGATTGGTCGGCACGTACAGCGAGTGCGTGTACTCGTTGAACTTCGCGGTTTCGATCCCGACCACCGTCAGTTCCGGCGAGCGCCGCAGCATGTTGAACAGCGAGATGCGGAACAGGCGCGCAAAGCGCTCGTTGATCATCTCCAGCGTGGGCATGCGCCCACGCACGATACGGTCCTGCGAGGTGAAATCGAACGGTCGCGCCTCGCCGGGCGCCGCCGGTGGCGGCGTGGTGTCGACGGCGCCGCTGTCGACGCCGTGCAGCAGCGCGTCGATCTCGTCCTGGGACAGCAGGTCGTTGGTCGAGCTCATCGTCGTCGGCCTATTGCATGACAAAGCTGGTGAAGTACACGGCCTCGACGTCCGCCTCGCCGGTTTCGGCGCGCAGGATGTTCTGGATCTCGGCGAGCACGTCGGCCTGCAGCTTTTCCTTGCCGGGCCGCGTGGCCAGATCCTCGGCGCGCTGCTGACCCAGCAGCAGCAGCAGGCTGCTGCGGATGCGCGGCGTATGCCGCTGCACCTGTTCGATGGTCTTGGGCTTGCGCGACATCACCTCGACCTGCACCTGCAGATAGCGCTGCGAGTGCTCGGATTCGAGATTGACGACGAAGGCAGGTTCCAGCGCGTGGTAGTTCGCCGGCTCCTTGGGCACCACCGCCTCGGCTTCGGCCTCCTCGCCTTCGACCGGCTCGGCCTGGTGCGCAGACAGCGCCTGCTTCGAGACAAACCAGCTGATGCCGGCGCTCGCCGCGGCGGACAGCAGCACCGCCGCGATCAGCACGCCGATGCCGGCTGCGGATTTCTTCGGCGCGGCGGCCGGCGCGGCAGCCACAACGTCTTCGTCTTCGGCGGTCTTTGCAGCTCCGGCCATCGGGGCGCGCTCCAGCAATTGCGAGGGGTGTGCCTGCCGGAGAGCAAGTCCTGTTCCACGCCGGCGTGCCGCTGCGCAGGCCGATCAGCGCTGGGTTTGCGCGGATGGACGGAAAACTGGCGGGGATTTGTGCAGCAGGGGCGCCGGAATCCCGGCGCCGCGGCTAGGCGTAGGCGTCGACGAGCAGGATCGCGGACACCCGCCGCCGCGGTGCGGCCGCTGGCTCGGGCGGCAGTCCGCGTGCGCCGGTGCGCTCGTCGCGCCGCGTCGCCGCCTCGATCTGAGATTTCGCCAGGTTCAGGCCCGAGCCGCCGAGCAGCTCGCGCAACTGCGGCAGCGCCTGCGCCAGCAGCGCCCGCGTCGCCGCCTCGGCGGCAACGATATGCACACGGGCCTGATCGCCCTGCATCTCGATACGCACCGTCAGCGCACCCAGCTCGGCGGGATGCAGCTCAATGCGCGCCTCGGACACCGCTTCATCCAGCTGCCAGACGATGCGCTCGCCCAGATCGAACGCAAGCTCCGGGCTGACCGGGATCGGCGTCCCCGGCGCTGCCGGCGTCGCCGCCGGGGCAGCAGGCGCCGCGGTGGGGGCCGCCGGCGGCGGTACCGGCGCGGGACCGGCCAGCGGCGCATCGCTGCGTGCCGGCGATGCCGCCGCCTGCACGGTCTCCACGGTCGCCGCGGTCTCCACGCTCGCCGCCGCCGCGGCGCTGGCAGCGTCCGCCGCCACCGCCAGCGTCATCTCGCCGCACTCGGCGGCCGCATCGTCCACGGTCGCCGCGGCCGACAACGCCTCGGCGTTCAGCGTTGGCGCCGACCCGGGCTGCGGGGCGCGTGCACGGCCGGCCGCCGGTGTCGGCAGGGGCGCCGCGTCGGGTTCCGCCGCCGGCGGCGCGCCACCGCCGGCGTCCATCAGGCCGAACAACCAGCTCAGCAGCGGCTGCGCTTCCGTTTCGGTGGCCTCGGCCGCCGCAGGGTCCGCGGCCGGCGCCGAGCCGCGCGCTGGCGGCGCAGCGGCGGCCGCAGGCAGTGCGTCAGGCGACGCGGCCATCAGATCGGAAAATGCCAGCCCCGGCAGCGGCGCCCTGCCGGCCATCGGCACATCGGCCGCGCCTGCCGCCGGCAGCGCCGACAGGCTGGGGGCGGACGCAGCCGGCGTCATTCGCCCTCCCCGCACGCCGTCGCGGCACTCACGGAAAACCGCCGCAGCGCGAAGTCGTCGAGCTGCTTCTGGCTGCGCTGTTCCTCGATGCGCCGCTCGCGACGCCGATAGCAGTCCGCGAGCTGGTCGAGCGTCGAAACTTCGCGGCGCTGCAGCAGCCAGCGCGCGCGCTCGGTGTCGCAGCTGGCGCGCGCCTGCTGCACCAGCCGCTCCTGCACCGCCACCGCCTCGCGCAGGCGCGCCAGAAACGCCTCGCGATTCATCAGCATGCTGGCGTTGAGCAACTGCCCGGCGCCCTCGTACTCGGCGAGGTAGCGGCTCAGCTCCTGCAGCCGCAGCTCGCGCTCGCTGAGCTGGCGCTGGTGGTCGAGCAGCCGGCGCGCGGCATCCTCCTCGCGCGACTCCGCCAGCTGCTGCAAGGGTTTGAGACGGACCGAAGCGGGCGGTGCATTCATTTCTTGTCCCCGGTGGCGGGTGCGAGCAGCTCGGCGAGCGCGCGCTGGCTGTCCTGGAAGCCGGCCGCACGGTCGACGCTCTGGCGCAGAAACTCCTCGATCTGCGGCCAGCGCGCGATGGCGGCGTCGACCCGCGGATCCGCGCCCTTCTGGTAGGCGCCGATGTTGATCAGATCGCGGTTGCGCTGGTAGGCGGAGAACAGCGCCCGCAGCTGGCGCGCGCGCTGCATGTGGTCGGGCGCGACGACTTCCTGCATCACGCGGGAGATCGACGCCTCGATGTCGATCGCCGGATACAGCCCGGCATCGGCAATGGCGCGCGAGAGCACGATGTGTCCGTCGAGAATGCCGCGCGCGGCATCGGCGATCGGATCGTTGGGATCGTCGCCCTCGGTCAGCACGGTGTAGAACGCGGTGATCGAGCCGGCGCCGGAGGTGCCGTTGCCGGCGCGCTCGACCAGTCCCGGCAAGCGCGCGAACACCGACGGCGGATAGCCGCGGGTCGTCGGCGGCTCGCCCACCGCCAGGCCGATCTCGCGCTGCGCCTGCGCAAAACGCGTCAGCGAATCCATCAGCAGCAGCACGTGGCGGCCCTGATCGCGGAAATATTCGGCGATCGCGGTGGCGGTGTAGGCCGCGCGCAGACGCAGCAGCGGCGAGCGGTCAGCCGGCGTGGCGACGACGACCGAGCGCTTGAGTCCTTCGGCGCCGAGGTTCTGATCGAGGAAATCGCGCACTTCGCGTCCGCGCTCGCCGATCAGGCCGACGACGATGACATCGGCGGCGGTGTAGCGGGTCATCATCCCCAGCAGGGTCGACTTGCCCACACCGGTGCCGGCGAACAGGCCCAGTCGTTGGCCGCGGCCCACGGTGAGCAGCGCGTTGATCGTGCGCACGCCCACATCCAGCGGCCGCGTGATCGGCGTGCGCTCCAGCGGATTGATGGCGCTGCCGTGCAGGCGCACATGGGCGTCGCAGGCCAGACGGCCGCGGCCGTCGATCGGCCGGCCCTCGCCGTCGAGCACGCGCCCGAGCAGTGCCTCGCCCACCGCCAGCTCGGCGACCCGTCCCGCCGGCACCACGCGCGCGTGCGGCATCAGCCCCTGCATCTCGCCACTGGGCATCAGGTAGATGCGATCACCGGAGAACCCGACGACTTCGGCCTCGACTCCGCTGCCGTCGGCGTTGGCGATGCGGGCGCGGGCGCCGACCGGCAGCTGGCAACCGACCGCCTCGAGCGTCAGGCCGACGACGCGGCGCAGCTGACCCTCCACCTGATAGCTCGGTGCGGTAGCGGCCGCCTGCGCCTGCCGGCGCAGGCGCGCGCTCAGGCGCTGGCCGGCGGCCTGCGCCCACTCGTTACCCGGCGCGCTCACGCACCCTCCGCGGCAAGCGCCTGGGCGACCACCCGGACCCGGCGGTCCAGGCTGGCGTCGATGAGCGCCGACTCGGTCAGCACGCGGCAGTCGCCGCGCTTGAGCTCGGGGTCGGGCACCACTTCGAAATCCTTGACGTCGGCCGGCGGCGGCAGCTGCTCGCGCAGCAGCGCGGCATCCTCAGGGTGCACGCGCAGGCGCACGCTGCGCAGCTGCGGCGGCAGACCGGCGAGCGCCTCGCGGACCACGGCGACGACGCGCTCGGGCGCGCTGGCCAGCTCGTCGTGGAGGATGCGACGGGCGATCGCCGCCGCCAGATCGACCAGCGCGTGCTCGATCTCATCGTCCAGATGCACCAGCGGCCGCGCGATGTGGTCGACCAGCGCCTGCAGCCGCTGCGCCTGCGCCAGCGCCGCGCGCTGGCCGGCGGCAAAGCCTTCCGCATGGCCGCGTTGCAGACCGTCCTGATAGGCTGCCGCCTCGATCTCGTCGAGCTGCTGCGCGGTGTGCAGCGCACCGGCGCTGGCATGGCTGTCAAAGCTCGGCAGCTGCCAGCGTGACAGGCGCTCCACCGTTTCAGCGGGCAGCACCGCGGCGTCGCTGAACTCGACCATCACACGAACTCCTCGCCCTTGCCGCCGATGACAATCGTGCCGGCGTCAGCAAGCCGCCGCGCCGCGGCGAGAATCTCCTTCTGCGCGCCCTCGACGTCCGACAGCTTGGCCGGCCCCTTGGCCTCCATGTCCTCGACCAGCATCTCGGCGGCGCGCTTGGACATGTTGCGCAGGATCTTGTCGCGGATGCGCGGGTCGGCGCCCTTGAGCGCCAGCCCGAGCGTCTCGGTGGCCACCTCGCGCAGCAGGGTCTGGATGCTGCGGTCGTCGATGTCGGCGAGATCGTCGAAGACGAACATCAGGTCCTGGATCTTCTGCGACAGCTCCTGATCGGCCTCGCCGATCTTGGCGATGATCGCCTGCTCCTGCGACGTGTCCATCAGGTTGAGGATCGTCGCCGCGACCTTGATCCCGCCGACGCTGGAGGCTTTGAGGTTGCCGCCACCGGTGAACTGTTTCTCCATGATCTCGTCGAGCTCGCACAGCGCCGCCGGCTGGATGCCGTCGAGCCGTGCGATGCGCATCAGCACGTCGCTGCGCATGCGCTCGGACAGCTGGGCCAGCACATCGGCGGCCTGGTCCGGATCGAGATACGACAGCACGATCGCGACAATCTGCGGATGCTCGTTGCGCACGATGTCGGCGACCGCGCGCGTCTCCATCCACTTCAGGGCTTCGAGCCCCTTGCTGTTGCGGCCGAGCAGGATGCGGTCGATCAGGCCGGTGGCCTTGTCCGGCCCGAGCGCATTGACCAGCACCCGGCGCACGTAGTCGTCGGCACCCACGCCCAGCGAGGTCTGCGAGTCCAGTTCCTCGACGAAGCGCTCGATCACCTCGGTGGCGCGGTCGCGCGACACGTTGGACAGCGTCGCCATCGCTGCACCGACCTTCTGCACATCCTTGGCGCCCATGTGCTTGAGCACTTCGGCCGCCTCGGCTTCGCCGAGCGACATCAGCAGGATCGCCGCGCGCTCGACGCCGCCGGTGCCTGCGCTCTTGGTTTGCGGTTCCGCCATCGCTGCCCCTCAGCCTTCCTGCCCGACCCAGTTCTTCACGACCTGCGCCACGCGCTTGGGATCCTGCGCCACGGCCGATCGCGCCGTCTGCAGCTTCTGTTCATAGCCCAGTTGCGGCAGCGCCGCCGGCGTCGCGGCGCCGATCGCAACACGGTCCTCGCCCAGTGCGCGCTCATCGAGCCCGACGGCCCCCGGCAGCGCGGCCGCCGCCGGCGCCCGCAGCGGGGTCGCCAGCAGCGTGCGCAGCGCCGGCCGCAGCACGAACAGGATCAGCGCCAGCACCAGTCCCGCGCCGCCGACCTGGCGCGCGATGTCCCACAGCCGCGGCTGCTGCCACAGCGGCACCGCCTCCGGCGCCGGCAGCTCGAGCTGAACGAACGGCGCGTTCTGCACGCTGACCGAATCACCGCGCTGGGCGTCGAAACCGACGGCCTCGCGCACCAGCGACTCGACCTTGGCCAGTTCCTCCGCGCTGAGCGGCTGCAACTCGGTCTGTCCGGGCTTGCCGCCGGCCTTGAGCCGCGGCACATGGTCGACCAGCACCGCCACCGACAGGCGCCGCACGCGCCCGACGGACTGCCGCGTGTGACTGACGGTGCGGTCCAGCTCGTAATTGCGCACGGTCTGACGCGACTGGTTCTGCACGTCATCGCCGGCCGCGACCGTGGCATTGAGCGGCGGGTTGGCGCTGGCCTGCGGCGGCTGGTTGCTGGTCGCACCGGGAATGCCGACCGCAGTCGTGCTGCCGCGGGTGGTGCCCTCGACCAGCTGCTCGCTGCGCACCTTGGCCGGGTCCGGGGTGTAGATCTCGCGCGCCTCCTCGGTCACCGAGTAGTCGAGATCGGCGGCCACCTGCGCACTGACGCGATTGGGGCCGAGCATCGGCAGCAGCAGTTCGTTGATGCGCCGCACGTAGTCGCCTTCGAGCCGTCGCGTATGCTCGAGCTGCTCGGCGCTGCGGGCGACGCCGGCATCGCCGTCCTGGTTGCTGAGCAGGCGCCCGTACTGGTCGATCACGGTCACGCCGCTGGGCACCATGCCGGCGACGCTGGACGCCACCAGGTGCACGATCGACGCGACCTGGTTCTGTTCCAGCTGGCGCCCGGCGTGCAGGTCCAGCAGCACCGACGCGCTCGGGCTGCTGCCGCTGCGCGTGAACGCCGACGGCTTGGGAATCGCCAGATGCACGCGCGCGGCGCGCACCGGCTGCAGGCCGGAGATCGTGCGCGACAACTCGGTTTCGAGCGCATGCTGGTAGCGTGCGCTCTCGATGAACTGGCTGGTGCCGAAGCCCTGGTCCTGCTGCATCATCTCGAAGCCGACGCCGCCGGCGCGCGGCAGTCCACGACCGGCCAGATCCAGTCGCGCCTGGTCAAGCTGCGCCTGCGGCACGCTGACGATTCCGCTGCCCGGCTCGAAGCGGTAGGGCACGTTGGCGGCGCGCAGCGCTTCGGCCACATCGGCCGCATCGCGATCGGCAAGGCCGCTGTACAACGGCGCGTATCCTGGCTGCTGCGACCAGCGGTAGCCCCACAGCCCCAGCGCCACCGCCAGGGCCACGCCGATCAGCAGCGCCAGCTGGCGCAGCACCGGCACATCCTTGAGCTGCTGCAGATTCGACACGGCGGTCTGTGCCATTGATGCGGCCTCCTCAGACCGGCATGTTCATGATGTCCTGGTACGCCGACACCAGTCGGTTGCGCACCTCGGTCATCGCCTTGAAATTCACCTGCGCCTTGGCCGACGCCAGCATCACATCCGCCAGCTCGACACTACGGTCGCCGCGCGAGAACGCCGCCTGCAGGCCGCTGGCAGTCTGCTGCGACTGGTTGACCTGATCGATGGCGCCTTTCAACACGCCTTCAAAGCCGACCTTCGGCGCCACCGCGGCCGCGTTGGGCGCCACCGGCTGGCGTGCCGCCTGCGCCTGCAGGGCACGGATCTGGGCCAGCACCCGGCTGACGTCCATATCGCTCATGTGATCACGCTTCCCGAAACCGATTTGCCGGGGGTCCGAGCAACTTCCGTTCCCGCCCGCAGGCGGGGTGGACGTCAAACATCCGACGCGGTTGCGGCGACAGATGTCCGGCAGTGAACGCGCGCGTCGATGGCGCGCCGGTCAGCGCGAGCGGTGCGTCTCGTCGCTGCGCGGGCCGAGTATCGTCGGCGAGAACGCCGGCGGGTCGGAGGCGGGAAAAGACTCGTCGGACGCCTCGTCGACCGCATCGGCGGAGGCGATCCGGCGCGGCTCATCGGGCTTGGCCGGGACCGCCGCCGGCGAACCGCGGCGTGCGTGCGACATCTTGCGTCGGGATCTGCTCATGGCGCCTCCTCAACCGGCCCAGCTGCAGATTCGACCGGCGCGCCGGTCTGGCGTTCCGCGCAGTGAGGCCGCGCGCGACCGCCGCCGGCCTGCAGCCTACAGCTCGGCGTCCCCCGCCTCCTCGCGCGACAGCCCGTACTTGCGCAGCTTCTCGACCAGGGTCGTGCGCCGCGTGTTGAGGAGCTTGGCCGCGTGGGCAACGACGCCGCCGGCCTGCTGCAGCGCCTGCTTGATCAGCGTCAATTCGATGTTCTCGATGTGATCCTTGAGGTTGACCCCCTCCGGCGGCAGCTCGCCGGCGGCGTGGCTGGCCGCAACTGCGTAGGCGTCGTGCGCCGGCGGCGGTGCGGCGGCAGCGATGCCGCCGTGGGTGGCCTCGCGGCGGACCTCGCCGTGAACCGGCTCTGCGAGCGCCGCCTCATCCTGCGCGGCGCGGACGCGGTAACGCTGCGGCAGGTCGGCAACGCCCACCAGTGCCGCCGGATGCAGCACGGCCAGGCGCTCGATCAGGTTCGACAGCTCGCGCACGTTGCCCGGCCAGTGGTAGGCGCGCAGCGCATGCACGGTGTCAGCGGCCAGGCGGACCGTGCCGTGGCCGCTGCGTTCGAGCGAGCGGGCCAGATCCTCGATCAGCAGCGGCAGGTCCTCGAGACGTTCGCGCAGCGCCGGCATCTCGATCGGAAAGACGTTGAGGCGGTAGTACAGATCCTCGCGGAAGCTGCCCTTGACGATCGCATCCTCGAGGTTGCGATGGGTGGCGGCGATGATGCGCACGTCGCAATGCGAGCTGCGGTTGGCGCCCACCCGCTCGAAGGTACGCTCCTGCAGCACGCGCAGGATCTTGACCTGCATCGACAGCGGCATGTCGCCGATCTCGTCGAGGAACAGGGTGCCGCCGTCGGCCATTTCAAAGCGGCCCTTGCGCGCGGTGATCGCGCCGGTGAACGCCCCCTTCTCGTGGCCGAACAGCTCGCTTTCGAGCAGCTCGTGCGGAATCGCGCCGCAGTTGACGGCGACAAACGGCCGTTCGGCACGCTCGGATCGCTCGTGGATCGCACGCGCCACCACCTCCTTGCCGGTGCCGGACTCGCCGGTAATCAGCACCGTGGTGTCGAACGCGGCGACCTGCTCGATCATGCGGCGCACGCGGCGGATCGCCGGCGAGTTGCCGGTGGGCCCGATCGGGCGCGAGGCCGGCACTTCCTTGCCCATGGTCAGCAGACTTGCACGCCGCAGCAGCTCCGCGAGCTGCGCATACCGCACCGGCGTATCCAGCTGCATGCAGGCGCTGCGGTCGAGCGCGGAATGTTCGAGTACGGCGTCGTAGTAAGGCTGCAGCACCAGCAGCGGCGGATGCAGGCGGTCTTTCTTCAGCCAGTCGACGAAGCGTCCTAGCTCCTGCGGGTCGATCTTGCCGACGATAACGGCCGCCCAGTCACGCGGCTTGTGCTGGCTCAGATCGAGCGCCGCGATGTCGCCCAGGACCGCCGGGCGCTGATCGACGAACTCGAGCACAGTGCGCAGCGTTTCCGCGCGCTCCGCATCGGCGTCCACCACCAGTACACGTGCGTCAGTCATGGCTCCTCACGAGTCGATGCGCGCAGCCGATCGCCCGGATCGCTGCAGCGCCTGTCCATCGTCCCTGCATGGCTTGCTGCCTCATCAGCTCACCAGCCGCAGGCTGCGCCGGCTCTCGGCCGGCACCCGCTCCTTGGCCGGGGGAATGCGCATCGCCTCGCGATACTTGGCCACGGTGCGCCGTGCCACATGCACGCCGTTGCGGGCCAGAATTGCGGCGATATCGCCATCACACAAGGGACAATTCGTACTTTCGGCGCTGACGATGCGCCGGATCATCGCCCGCACTGCGGTGCCGGAGGTCTCGCCCGCAGCGCCCTGGATCTGCGACGGGAAGAACGCCTTGAGCTCGTAGACGCCCCACGGCGTCTGCACCCATTTGTTGGTCGTCACGCGGCAGATCGTCGACTCGTGCATGCCGATGGCGTCGGCAATCTCGCGCAGCGTCAGCGGCGCCATGCCCTCCTCGCCGCGGTCGAGGAAGGCCTGCTGACGCTCGAAGATGGCGCGCGCCGTGCGCAGCAGGGTCTCGTGCCGCATCTCGATGCCGCGCACCAGCCAGCGCGCCTCCTGCAGCTGGTCGCGCAGCGCGCGGTGACTTCCGTTGCCGAGCATGCGTTCATACAGTCGGTTCACACGCAGGCGCGGCAGGCGCTCGGCATTGAGCTCGACCTTCCACAGCCCCGGCGCACCGCTGACGATCACATCCGGCAGCGCGGTCTCGGCCGCGGCCGCCAGCGACGCGCCCGGCTTGGGGTTGAGCGACAGCACCAGCTCGACCGCTTCGTGCAAGTCCAGATGATCGATCCCGAGCTGCGCGCCGATGCCGGCGAAGTCCCGCCGCGCCAGCGCCTCCAGGTGCGAGGACACGATGCGCTCGGCATCCGCGCGCGCCGGCGTGCCCGCCGGCAGGGCGCGCAGCTGCAGCAGCAGGCACTCGCGCAGATCACGCGCGCCAAATCCGCTCGGCTCGACGCTCTGTACCAGGGCCAGCGCCGCCTCGGTCTCGGCGACGTTCGGCACCGGATCGAGCCCGGATTCCAGCGCGATGCCCTCGAGCGGCTGCTCCACATAGCCGTTGTCGTCGATCGCCTCGAGAATCGCGGCCACCAGCCGCGCCTGCCGCGGCGTGGTCACCATCAGCTGCAGCTGCTCGATGGCGGCGACGCGGGCATCCTGGGTCTCGCCGCTGGCCACGCGCGCTTCCCAGGGCTCGTCGTCCTCGTCACGCGGTTCACCGCCCGACCACGCCTCACGGCTCGACCAGTCGAAGTCGGCCTCGACGCGGGACGGCGCGGCGACGTCCTGCCCGCTCACTTCGGCCTGCGCTTCGTCGGCGGGGGCGGTTTCCGCTGCGGCGGTGCTGTCCTCCTCCTCATCGGCCGCGTCCGCGGGTTCGAGCATCACGTTGCGCTCGAGCGCCTGGCGCAGTTCCTGCTCCAGCTCCAGCGACGACAGCTGCAGCAGTCGGATCGACTGCAGCAACTGCGGGGTCATCGTCATGCCCTGGGTGAGGTTGAGCTGCAGATTCTGTTTCATTTCTTCAGAGTCTCCGTCCGGCGGATGAGACGTATCTATCCTGTAGATTGGGTGCATCCATCCCGTAGATAGGGTCCCGGATCAGGCGGCTGAACCAAAGCAATATTTTCCTTACGCGATGTCAGGGATTCCCCGACATGTGTCGGATTTCCGCCACCGACCGGCGCACGCGGCATTTCAGAGATGGGCGTAGTCGAGGCCGGTACGGATCGCGTAGCGCATCAGCGCATTGGTGCCGTACAGGCCCAGCGAATTCATCAGCCGGGCGCGGTGGGTCTCGACGGTCTTGATGCTGACGCCCATCAGCGCCGCGATCTCCTTGGTCGATTTGCCGCGCGCGATCAGCTGCAGCACCTGCCGCTGGCGCGGCGTCAGCGTCACGCTGTCCTCGGCGCGCACACCGCTGTTGCGGCGCTCCACAGCGCTGTGCGAGATGGACGGACTGAGGTAGATCTGGCGCCGTTGTGCGGCCCGCAGCGCCAGGCTCAGCTCGACCGGCTCCGCATTCTTGTCGATGAAGCCGGCCGCGCCGCTGCGCAGCGCGGCGCGCACATGCTGACCGTCGGTCAGCGACGACAGAATCAGCACCGCCACCTCGGGGTAATGGCGATGGATCTGCACCAGCGCTTCGATGCCGGTGAGCTGCGGCAGATCGATTTCGGTGAGCACGGCATCGGGTCGCATCTGCCCGACCAGCTCCAGCAGAGCCTGGCCGTTGTCGGCCTCGCCGACGATCTCGGCATCCGTGTGTTCGGCCAGCAGATGCCTCAGGCCGGCGCGGACCAGCGTTCTGGAATCGGCCAGGACAACACGCATGTCGGCCCCCCTCGGATCAGTGGATGGACATCCTCATTGTCGGGATCCACCTGACCCCTGGGCGCCGCCGGCCGGCGAACGCGCCCCGGCGACCGACCGCCGGTGCCGCGTGAATACCAGGCGCTCGAGTGCGGCGCCGAGCGCCTCGCTCAGTTCGTGAAAACGTGCGCACACCTCGCCGTCGTGCGTGCCCAGCACCTGCGCCGGCCAGCACAGCGGCGCCGGCGCGCAGTCATGCAGCTCGAGGGTCACAAGGACCGACGCGCCGGCCTGCGGTGCGCGCGCATCCGCCGGCCACGACAAGCCTTCGCGCGTCAGGCGCACCGGCGTCGCCGGCGCCGCTCCGCGGCTCGCACGCAGCACCGCGGCGAGCAGCTCGAGCACGACGTCGAGCTTCTGAT